>NZ_JBQHVY010000012.1:0-77128 GCF_052064255.1 Oribacterium sp. HCP3S3_B9 | reverse complement strand
CGAATAAATTCGCGCGATCTCTTGATCGCTTGACCATTGCTGGTCTCTGAAAATTCTTTAGAATCTTCAGGGTCTGTGTATTAATCGATCTTTGATTTTCAAGGTTCGTTGCGCTCTCGTTTTCTGCGACAGCTTGTTTATATTAGCAAACCGTCATTCGATTGTCAAGAGCTTTTTTGAAATCTTTTTGATAATAATTTCAAACGCAGAGGGTGGGGTTCGAACCCACGTGCCCTTGCGGACAAACGGTTTTCAAGACCGCCTCGTTATGACCACTTCGATACCTCTGCACTTTTGAGCGCTCTTTACGAGCGACTTAGATATAATATCGATAAGTGCTTCGATTGTCAACCGTTTTCTGAACTTTTTCTCAGGTACAGCTCTGCGATTTTTACATCTTCTGGTGTGGTCACCTTGATGTTTTCATAGCTGCCCGGTATGATCTTGACGCGCTGGCCCGCGAAGGACTCGACGACCATCGCGTCATCGGTGACCGGAATCATGAGACGTCCGCTTTCGTCCTGGCGGATCATCGCTGCATATGCTTTATAGATGAGCGAGAAATCGAAGCTCTGGGGTGTCTGCATGAGCCATAGTGAACTTCTTTCCGGCGTCTCCTTTACGAAGTGATCCGCATCGAGAACCTTGATGGTATCCTTCACCGGCATTCCGATCACCGCAGCATGGTACTTCTCTGCATAATGTAAGGCGTCGTCAATGATCGCGTCCGTCAGCAGCGGACGTGCACAGTCATGGATCATGATGAGCGGATCCTGTGTGCCGGAGGATGTCATCCCGGTATCAGGCGAAGCCGTATCCAGTTTCTCGAGCTCCGCAACTTTCTTCAGTCCTTCGAAGACGGAGTTGTAGCGCTCCTTTCCGCCCGCCACGATCGTAGCGAGCTTCTGAAGCGGACAGACACCGTCGGTACCGGTCAGCTCTTTCATATAGGGGATATCCTCTTCTCCAGTGGTCAGGATGATGCCATCCACCGCAGGATGATGATCGAATCGGGATGCGCTCCAGCTGAAGAGCGGCTTGCCGAGGATTTCCATAAACTGCTTTTTCGTTTTACTGTGCATACGACGCCCGCTGCCGGCAGCCAGAACGATCGCATAGACTTTTCTTCCGTTATACATAGATACCTCCAGATCACAAAATACGATTCACGAATTATGTATCCTTATCATATCAGATTTTCTGCATATAAAAAATGCCTGAGCTCAGCTGCATCAGGCATTTCTAAAATCATTCTTATTTACGACTGTTTACACTTGGTGCAATTTGTCACCGTTCGCCGAGCTTCAGGTTCGGGCAGGCATTGAGATCCAGTCCGTCTCGACATCCTTGCAGGTATTCGTAGTAACCCGCGCAGCCGATCATGGCAGCATTGTCCGTACAGAGCACCGGGCTCGGACGATAAAAGCGGATGCCGTTTTTCGCACACTCCTCTTCCATCCGCGCACGGATATGGCTGTTGGAGGCGACACCGCCCGCGATGGCGAGCTTCTGATAGCCGCGCTCCTTACAGAGCATGATGGCACGCGAAACGAGTGAATCCGTGACGGCTTCCTGAAAGGAGGCGCAGAGATCCGGTACGTTGATCGCTGTATTCATCATTTTCGCCTTGTTGATGTAGTTGAGGACGTTCGATTTGATGCCGGAGAAGGTGAAGTCGTACGGGTTGTCGGTCACCGTGCCGCGCGGGAATGCGATGGCCTGCGGGTTTCCGGTTTTCGATGCTGCATCGACCTTCGGGCCACCCGGATAGCCGAGTCCGACGGCGCGCGCCACCTTATCGAAGGCTTCACCGGCTGCGTCATCACGTGAGCGGCCGACGATCTCGAACTTTCCGTAATCCTGCACGACGACGAGGTGGGTATGACCACCCGATACGATCAGACAGGCAAACGGAGGCTCGAGCTCCTTGTTTTCGATATAGTTCGCACTGACATGGCCCTCGATATGGTGGACACCGATCAGCGGTTTTTTCAGCGCATAGGCGAGTGCCTTCGCTTCCGCTACACCGACGAGCAGGGCACCGACGAGGCCCGGACCATAGGTTACCGCGATGGCATCGATGTCGTCGAAGGTACAGTGTGCTTCCTTCAGCGCGAGCGCGATGACGTCGTCGATCTTTTCGAGATGCTTACGGGAAGCAATCTCCGGCACGACCCCGCCGTACTCGGTATGAATCGCGATCTGCGATGAAATGATGTTGGAAAGAACCTCGCGGCCGTTACGTACGACCGCTGCCGCGGTCTCATCACAGCTGGATTCGATTCCCAGGATTGTAATATCTGCCATAGTTACTTATCTTCTCCCTCTTCGTCGAACACGAGATCCTTGGTCCAGCCGTCCCGTGCGAACTTCACCGGCCAGATCTTCGAGATCTCGTCCCGATAGATATCCGGCTTCATCTCGCTCGGGGAATAATGTGTAAACCACATCTCCTTCGGCTTCGCTTCGGCACCGATACGGGCCGCCTCGACCATCATCATGTGCTTATACTTCTTCGCGTTGTCGAGCTTCTCGTACTCACCGTACATGCCCTCACAGATAAAAAGGTCGGCGTTGGTCGCCATCTCCGTGATCATCGGCGTCGGACGGGTATCCGTACAGTAGGTCACGCTCAGCCCGCGACGTGCGGCCCCCATCACCATGTCTGGTGTATAGATCTGCCCGTCTTCCTCGACCGTCTCCCCATGCTGCAGCCGGTTCCAGCAGCGGACCGGGATGTGACTCGCCTGTGCGCGTGCCGCGTCGAACTTTCCGAGCCGACGGATGCTGACGCGATACCCATAGCAGGTGATTTTATGGTTCACCTTGAAGGCATCCAGTACGAACGGCCCGAATTCGATCTGCTCGAGTGGCTCTGAAAGCTCATGATAGATGATCTCGAACGGCAGCTCCGGTGCCACCACGCGCAGTCCATCCACTACGCGTCGGAGACCCTTCGGTCCGACCATATGCAGCGGCTCGGTGCGCTCGGCGTTCCCCATCGAAAGCAGCATGCCCGGCAGACCGGAGATATGATCCGCATGGTAGTGTGTGAAGCAGATCACATCGATCGGCTTCGGCGACCATGACTTTTCCTTCATAGCGATCTGCGTGCCCTCGCCGCAGTCGATCAGCATACTGCTGCCGTTACACCGAAGCATGAGGCTCGTGAGCCATCGGTTCGGAAGCGGCATCATCCCGCCGGTTCCCAGTAAACAAATATCCAGCATATTTTTATTCCTTCATCATGATGATGGCATCCTCAGTCGGACCCTGATAGTAGTTCCTTCGTCGATAGGATTCTACGAATCCCCTCTTACGATACAGCGCTTTTGCAGGCTCATTGTGTGCCCGGACCTCCAGAAAGATGCGTTTTGCATCCCGTTCTGCAGCGAGACGCAGCATCTCCTCCATCAGCGCTTCGCCGACACCACTCCGTCGGCAGGCGGGCGCCACACATATATTTTCGATCTCGGCTTCCGGCGCGATGATCCGAAGCACCGCATATCCTGCGAGGCCTGTGGTACGAATCACCAGCGGGAAATCGCATTTTGAGGCGATGGCCGCTTCGAAATCAACCGCATGCCAGGCCATCTGCCCGAAGGCTTCCCGCTCGAGGGGAAGCACCTCCGGGATATCCTCCAGCCGCATGGCTTCGATGGTATAAGCAGTTTCCCTCATCGAGCTTTCCTCCTGTCCTTCATAAACGGTTATACCCGGCGTCCGGCAGTACGCTGACGGCGCAGAGCTGCGGGGCCAGGATGTCCATGTGCCAAGTCCGGGGCTGTCCGCTTATAAATTCTCTGGCACCGTGTCGTCCTCGTAGCCTGGACCGGCGTCGATCTTATAGTTCCGTGCGGTGAGACGATCCTCTGCTGCCGTCTTTTTCAGGAGATTCGGATCCTCGTGGGTGATGTCATACTCCCGGAGTCCGGCGGCCTCACGCTCGCGCTCCGCCTGCGGCTTCCGGATATAGCTGAGGTGAAAATCCTTTCCGGATACGGCCTTTCCCTGTGCGAGCTGCTCTGCGCCGAGCATGGCGACAGAGGACGCACGCTGCAGAAGATTTCCCGGACCGGCGAAGCGATACGGTACAGAGAGCTGTGTCTCGAGGCAGCTGCGGTATACCGGAACCGCATCTCCCAGGAAGAAGTGCTTTCCCGGCATCTGATTGATTTTCGTGACGAGATCCTCGATGCCGATCGCCTCTTCCTCTCCGATCAGCTGGCCGTCGAGAAATGTCGCAGTATAAACCTGACTGCGGCGTGCATCCATGATCGGATGCACATAAACCTCATCCATATCCCGAAGATTCATCGCGAGTCCCTCGAGGGTGCTCACCTCGAGGAGCGGGATACCATAGCCGAGCGCGAGTCCCTTTGCGGTCGCGGCGCCGATGCGGAGACCGGTGAAAGAGCCTGGGCCGGCACTGACCGCGATGGCATCCAGCTCCTCGACCGTGTGTCCGGTACGTGAAAAAATCTCAGCCACCATAGGTAAAAGTGTCTGAGAGTGGGTGAGTCCGATATTGCATGCATACTCCGAAAGGACGACACCGTCCGCGTATAAGGCGACGCTCGCGGTGTGTCCGGATGAATCAATTCCTAAAATCAACATAGTGTTATCCCATATTTAATACTCGATGCGTCGATAGTCGAAGCCCTTCGTGAGATCCTTCCGGATCCGCACCCAGCGGGCCTCCTTCGGAAGTAGCTCCTCGATCTGTCCCGGCCACTCGATGATGCTGACGCCCTGACCATAGAAATAGTCTTCGTAGCCGATCTCCTCCATCTCGGACGGATCCCCGATACGATAGACATCGAAGTGATAGAGCGGGAGACGCCCGCCTTCGTACTCCTTCACGATGTTAAAGGTCGGGGAATTCACATAATCATCGATCCCGAGTCCCGCGGCGAAGCCCTGCGTGAAGACGGTCTTGCCTACACCCAGGTCACCATCGAGACAGATGATCTCGCCCGGGACCGCCTCGCGGCCCAGCTTCTGTCCGAATGCGAAGGTATCCTTCGCTGAATTACTCTCAAAAATCATCAGTCCTCTTCCTTCTCGGTACGGATGAAATGGAAGATCCGGCGTCCGGTCTTCTCCTCAAACTCAGCGACATTCTGCAGGAAGTCGCCCTCAAACATCACATCGGTGATAAAAGCGAACTCATCGGTACGACCGCCCAGTGTGATCGGAACCAGCTTCGAGCTGTCCTCCAGGAAGAGCTCACGGAGCTCCTTCTTCACCGCATCCGGTGTGCCCTCGACACGAACGAAATATGCGAACGCGTTCGAGCTCATCGGCTCGATCTGAATCATCTTCTCGGTCCAGCCGATGCCCTGGAAATCATGCTGGTGGCGTACGGCCGCGATGATATCAGACACGACGGCACTTGCGGTCGGCATCTTGCCGGCACCCATACCATAGAGCATGGTCGTACCGAGACAGTTTCCGACGATACGGATACCGTTATAAACGCCATCGACGCTGAAAAGCGGGTCGGACTTCGGAATCATCATCGGAACGACATAGGCGAAGTACTTATCCTCGACCTGCTGTACGGAGCCGAGCAGCTTGATGGTCATACCCAGTTCACGCGCATAGAGGAAGTCCAGCTTCGAAACTGCACGGATACCCTCGGTATAGATGTCCTCATGACGGCAGCGATTGCCGGAGGCCATACTGAGAAGGATCGCCGTTTTACGGGAGGTGTCGAAGCCGTCGATATCGGAGGACGGGTCACGCTCCGCATAGCCGAGATGCTGTGCCTCGACGAGGGTTTCCTCGAAGTCGGCACCCTTTTCACGCATCTTCGTAAGGATGAAGTTCGTGGTTCCGTTCATGATACCGGTGATCTCGGTCAGATTCTCGCCGGCATAGTTATGGTAGATCGTGCGGATGACCGGGATACCACCACCGACGGAAGCCTCGAAATAGAAATTACAGTGATGTTCGCGGGCGATGCTGATGAGCTTCGAGCCGACCGCATCGACGAGTGCCTTGTTGGAGGTGACACAGTGCTTCCCCTTCTCGAGGCAGGCCTTCACAAACTCATAGGCCGGGTGAATGCCGCCCATGGTCTCGACGACGAGCTTGATCTCCGGATCGTTCTCGATGACGGAGAAGTCGGAAATCAGCTTATCATTATCGACACCGATGTCGGTACGAAGATCCAATACATACTTGAGCTCGACCGGCTCGCCGACCTTCTTTTCGATCTGCGCCTGATTGATGCGCAGCACCTCTGCTACGCCGGAGCCGATGGTGCCATAGCCTAAAATCGCAATTTTCATAATTTTCCCCTTCATGCTGGTAACGTTCCGAAGCGTTCGGCTACGTTTTAAATGATGGATGCCTGTGGTTTTACAGGGACTGCCTAGCCAGGCATGCTCTCCTGCGCAAGAATCTTGACATATTGTATATTGGGCAATGCTTCGATCTCATGGATCATCGCATTGATGTCCGACGTATCCTCCCGGACCTCGATGGAGAGTGTCAGGGTGGCGATTCCGTTGATGGGAATCGATTGATGGATGGTCAGGATGTTCGCATTATACGAAGATACCGTCGAGCAGATCTTCGCCAGATTTCCGAGTACATCCCGCATCTCGACGATGATCGTGACGGTCTTCCCCTTCGAACTATCGTAAAACGGGAAGATGTCTTCTTTATACTTATAGAAAGAACTGCGGGAAATATTCACGCGTTCGGTTGCTTCTGCCACCGATAAGCCCTTTTCTGTCTCGAGGAGACGCTTTACCTCGACCACCTTTTTCAGGACCTCGGGCAGTGCCCCGGTCCGGACAACGAAATAATCGGATTGACTGCTCATCGTGTCTACCTGTCCTTCTCTCTCGCTCGTGGTGCTGTTTCGTCGCTTACCCGCTGCTGAAATCAGTCTTCTCCTTGAACGCGGCGATCAGGGCAGCCGAGCTGCATCCACTTAAGGTAGGCGGTGATGAAGCGATCGATATCACCATCGAGCACCGCATCGGTATTGGAGGTCTGCTCACCGGAACGAAGATCCTTCACCATACGATATGGCTGCAGAACATAGGAGCGGATCTGGGAGCCCCAGCCGTTGTCCTTGACCTCGCCACGGATACCGGCCAGCATCGCCTCCTGCTCCTCCTTCTCCTTCAGGTACAGTCTCGCCTTCAGCATCTGCATCGCCTTGTTACGGTTCTGAAGCTGTGAACGCTCCTCCTGACAGGCCACGACGATACCGGTCGGGATATGAATCAGTCGAACGGCCGAGGAGGTCTTATTGATGTGCTGTCCACCGGCACCGGATGCACGGTATACCTCCATCTTGATGTCCTCCGGACGCACCTCGATGTCGATCTCGGTCTCGATGTCTGGCATGATGTCACAGGACACGAAGGAGGTCTGACGCTTCGCCTGTGCATTGAATGGAGAGATACGTACCAGACGGTGAACACCCGCCTCGGAGCGCAGGTAGCCGTAGGCATACTCGCCATCGATCTCGATGGTGACGGACTTGATACCGGCTTCATCACCCTCCAGATAATCCAGCACCTTCAGGGTGAAACCATGACGCTCCGCCCAACGTGTATACATACGATACAGCATACCGGCCCAGTCGTTGGACTCGGTACCACCGGCACCGGCGTTGAGACGCAGGATGGCATTCATACTGTCATATTCTCCGGAAAGGAGAAGCTTCGTCGACATCTGATCGAGGCGCTCGATGAAATCATCCAGCATTTCCTTGACCTCTGCCACGGAATCCTGATCCTCCTCCTCTTCCGCCATCTCGATCAGTGCGCCGATATCATCATAGGACTGCGCGAGCTCTTCGTAGCTTTTGACCTCATCCTTCAGACGACGGTCCTCGGTAGAGTACTGGTTGGCCTTTTCCGGATCTGTCCAGAAATCCGGCTCTTCCATCATACGGTCGAGCTCGGCGATGCGCTTCTTTTTATTATCAAGGTCCAGGGAAGCGCCGAGATCCCGGAGGGCCTGTTCCTTCTGTCCAAGCTCATACTTGTACTGGTCTAACTCAATGATCATTTGTTTTCCTTTACATGCTATGTGTTACATCGTCACTGCTGCACTGCTTCCGAAACGCACGGACACCCGTTCGGTGCTGTCCGCTTCGAAAGAGAAGCGAAGTATATAAAAGGCCGCGAAGCATTCGATGATGATCCGCGGCCTTTCCCTGCGGGAGCAGGAAAGCTTACTTAGTTTTTGCCGGCGTTATCAAGCATTTCGTCCTGTGCCTTCTCTGCCTGTGCTTCGGATACCTTCTGATTCATCATCTTCTGGTACTCGTCACGGCCGTGGCACTGCTTATACTTCTTGCCGGATCCACACGGACACGGATCGTTCGGATAGATCTTGCGGATGGAACGCTTTTTCGGTGCCTGCGGAAGGGTGTCGTCACGGTTGGTACCGGTAACCTGTGCCTGCTGCTCACGCTCCACCTTCTGCTCTACCTGGATATGATACAGGATGCGTACGGTATCTTCCTTGATGGCACGTGTCATATCGCCAAACATCTGATAGCCCTGGATCTTATACTCTACGAGCGGATCCTTCTGGCCGTATGCCTGAAGACCGATACCATCACGGATGATATCCATATCATCGATGTGGTTCATCCACTTCTGGTCGATCACACGAAGAAGGATGACACGCTCTACCTCACGGAGCTGCTCCGGATTCGGGAAGGAGGCTTCCTTCTGCTCATAGAGCTTGATGGCCTCTTCCTTCAGGAGCTGCTTGAACTCGTTCTTCGTCATCGAGTTGAACTGCTCCTCGGTAAGCTGCAGCTTCGGAAGCGGGATGATGCTCATCAGTGTATCATTCAGACCACTGAGATCCCAGTCCTTCGCGGTGGCGTCCTCTGGAACGTTCGCATCGACATAATTCTCGATGATGTCCTGAATGAAGTTGATGATGGTCGGACGGAGATCGTCACCGTTCAGCACCTTCTCACGCTCTGCATAGATGACATCACGCTGCTCGTTGTTGACCTCGTCGTACTTCAGGAGGTTTTCACGGATGCCGTAGTTGTTCAGCTCGATCTTCTCCTGTGCCTTTTCGATGGCGTTGGAAAGCATCTTGTGGTGGATTTGCTCACCCTCCGGTACACCCAGTGCCTCGAACATATTCATGAGACGCTCGGAACCGAAGAGACGCATCAGGTCATCCTCGAGGGAGATGAAGAACTGAGACTGTCCCGGGTCACCCTGACGTCCGGCACGTCCACGGAGCTGGTTATCGATACGTCTCGACTCGTGGCGCTCGGTACCGATGATATGAAGACCACCGGCAGCCAGTGCCTCCGGATCCAGCTTGATATCTGTACCACGGCCGGCCATGTTGGTCGCGATGGTGACGGCACCGTGCTGACCGGCGTCTGCAACGATGGCAGCCTCGAGCTCATGGAACTTCGCATTCAGGACGTTGTGCTTGATACCACGGCGCTTCAGCATGCCGCTGATGAGCTCGGAGGTATCGATGTTGATGGTACCGATCAGAACCGGGGCGCCGGTCTCGTGGATACGAACCGCTTCATCCACGACGGCCTGGAACTTTTCCTTCTTCGACTTATAAACCGCATCATCGAGGTCGATACGCAGTACCGGCTTGTTGGTCGGGATACAGATGACATCCATATAATAGATGTTACGGAACTCCTTCTCCTCGGTCTGTGCGGTACCGGTCATACCGGCCTTCTTATCAAACTTGTTAAAGAAGTTCTGGAAGGTGATCGTCGCGAGGGTCTTCGACTCACGCTTGACGTTCACATGCTCCTTCGCCTCGATCGCCTGATGGAGACCATCGCTGTAACGACGGCCCGGCATGATACGTCCGGTGAACTCGTCGACGATAAGTACCTCGTCATCCTTGACCACGTAGTCCTTATCACGGTGCATGAGGTTGTTTGCACGAAGCGCCAGGATCACGCAGTGCTGGATCTCCAGATTCTGCGGATCTGCGAGGTTCTGGATATGGAAGAACTGCTCAACCTTATGGACACCCTGCTGGGTGAGGTTGACGGTCTTCTCCTTCTCGTTGACGATGAAGTCACCGGTTTCCTCGATCTCCTCACCGAGGATCGCGTCGAGCTTACTGAACTCTGCGGACTCCTCACCACGCTGAAGCTGACGGGCCAGCACATCACAGACCTCATAGAGCTTCGTGGACTTTCCGGACTGACCAGAGATGATCAGCGGTGTACGTGCTTCATCGATCAGGACGGAGTCGACCTCATCGATGATACAGTAGTGAAGGCCACGAAGTACCTGCTGGTTCTTATACACTGCCATGTTATCACGGAGGTAGTCGAAACCGAGCTCGTTATTCGTGACATAGGTGATATCACAGTTATAGGCTGCCTGACGCTCCTCGGTGGTCATGGAGTTCAGAACCACACCTACGCTTAATCCGAGGAACTCGTGGATACGTCCCATCCACTCCGCATCTCGCTTCGCGAGGTAGTCGTTGACGGTGACGATATGAACACCCTTTCCCTCAAGCGCATTCAGATAGGCCGGACAGGTGGATACGAGGGTCTTACCTTCACCGGTTCTCATCTCGGCGATACGGCCCTGGTGAAGAACGACACCACCGATCAGCTGTACCGGGAAGTGCTTCATCTTATTGACACGCCATGCGGCCTCACGTACTGTCGCATAGGCCTCCGGAAGAATCTGATCCAGACTCTCTCCCTGCGCCAGACGCTCCTTAAACTTCGGGGTCTGCGCCTTTAACTCTTCATCTGACATGGCAGACATGGTCTCATCATAAGAAAGGATCTTCTTAATGATCGGATCGATCCGCTTCAGTTCATGATCGGAATGGGTACCGAAAACCTTCTCAAAAAAACTCATTTGCTCTAGTACTCCTTATCGCAAGTGCACACAGCGATACGATACATCTGCCTACACTTTTCGTTCTACTTATGGCTATAACTCTGAAATCTTATCACTAAACACTTTTTTATTCAAGAAAGCTTTTGATTGTTAACATTTAATTCATATATTTCATTACTGTTCACTCGTGGCTCGGCGGACGGCAGCCGGGCCACGCCTTGACTTAACGACGTTTGAACAGCGACGGATTATATTTTACATATCCATTACGTTGTAGAAATTTCCTCTATATATGATATAATATATATATCCTGAATGACCCACATCAGGAAATCTTTTTAAGGGAGCGTGATTTTATGAAGTTTAACATCACAGGAAGAAATGTTACTGTATCTGACGGCATGAAGGACCAGATCGATCGGAAGCTGGGCAAGTTATCGAAGTTCTTCAAGGAAGACACCATCTGCAACGTCACTCTCTCCACTGAGAAAAACAAGTATAGGGTCGAGGTGACCATCCCGGTAAAGGACGGTGTCATCCGTGCTGAGGAGATCACACCGGATAAGTTCCAGTCCCTCGATATGGTTGTAGACGTCATCGAACGTCAGATCCGTAAGTACCGCACGAAGCTGATCAATCGTCAGCAGGCTGCTGATTTCTCCGACGCCTTCGCAGAGGAGCTGGAGGATGAGCTCGGTGAGGATGAAATCCAGATCGAGCGTACAAAGCACTTCAACCTGAAGCCGATGACCCCGGAAGAGGCTTGCCTCCAGATGGAGCTGGTCGGCCATACCTTCTTCGTATTCCAGAACGGCGATACCGGAAACGTTGCCGTCGTTTATAAGAGAAAGAGCGGCAACTATGGCCTGATCGAGCCGGAGTACTGATCCCCGGAGAGGCCGGCAGGCCTCCATATAAAATAGTAAATTCCATCGAGTGGTATCCAGCGTACGTTAGATCGTGATGCTGATCATCCATTTGTCATATGGACTCCATAAAACGAAGAACCCCTTAAGCTGTTTCGCTTAAGGGGTTCTTCATTTATTTCGGATATCAGTTCTGGATGAAACGTCCATAGCCGACCGGCGTACGGTAATCGTAGCGTCCGGTGCAGATGCCGGTACGTGCATTCGCTGCATGGATGATGACGCCATCGCCGGCATAGATCGCGACGTGGTTGATGTAATCACCCGATGCGTAGAATACGAGGTCGCCCGGCTGGAGCTGCTCGAAGCTGATGGACTGTGCATTCGCATACTGATCACGGGAGCTGCGCCCTGTCGTGATGCCGAAGTGCTTGAAAATCTGCTGTACGAAGCCGGAGCAGTCAGCGCCATCCGTGAGGGAAGTGCCGCCATAGACATACGGATTCCCGAGGAACTGCTTCGCGTACTGGATCAGTGCCTGACGGGAAGCCGTCGTCGCGATGACCGGAAGACTGCTGCTGATCGACTTTACGATGGAGGTACCGGCCTCGATGACATTACTACGACTTAAAATGCTCGTGCCTGCGTTTGTTACGGCTGCATCACTCTTCGTTTCAGAAGCGCTGCTGCTTCGTGTACCACTGATGGCATCGCCGGCGGCCTGAATGATGTTTCCGGCAGCTGTGCTCACGCCGCTGGTGCCGACATTCGTGAGGATATTCGCGGCTGCACTGACCGTGCTCTTCTGTGGAGTGGAAGAGGCACTCTGCGTGTTCTTCTTAAAAACGGCGAAATCATCGACCGAATCCACGATTTCCAGCAGGGTTTCCTTTCCCTCCGTCGAAACCGCAGCTTCCTGGATCGTTTCGGCTGCCGTCGAGTCCTGCGCCACGGTATACTGCTCGCTGACGACATTGGCACTGGTCTCGTGAATCTCCGAGATTTTATACTCCGGAATCATGGAACCGTCCGTCGCCGCGGCCAGATCCTGGTCGGAGATGCCGAGCTCCTCGTCCGATACCGGGCCGTCGCCGATGCCGATCAGGACCTCGTCCGCCAGTGCGGTCGAGGTGGTCGTCAGGCTGAACATGAGAAGCAGGGCCAGCTTCAGCGCGAGCCTCCGCGTACGACGCTTCGGGGCATACGAAGAAGCGGCAGGCAGACGCACACCGGTTTCCTGTGTCATAGGATGCATAAGATGATTCATACTGGGTCTATTCACGTTTTCTCCCATACTTTTATCTGATCCGCCGGATCGCCGGAGCGGTCCCCGGCCTAAAACGAAGATGTCTCTGAAAAAAGCCGCAAAAAAGCGGCGTTGCAAACTCTGTTTCGAAGATCTCAAACATCTTAACTTTAGCACAAACGCCGCGATCTTTCCTTACAAATTATATTACAATTTGCTTACGATGCAGAAGGCCTATAAGCGTTCCTTCGGGTCCCCACTGTCTGAACAGTATTTCAAATCTCAGATCCAGCCGCCGTCGAAGCGGATGATCTGGCCGGTGAGGTAGGCCGGGGCGGCGGCGAGGAGACGCACGAGGTCCGCGACCTCTGCCGCTGTGCACATACGACCGTAGGGGATCTCGTCCTCGAGCTGTGCCCGGTCCTCCGCGCTCATCCAGCCGTTCATGTCCGTATCGACACAGCCGATGGCGATGGCATTGACCGGGATATGGTTCGGTGCAAGCTCCTTCCCCAGCGCCTCGGTGAAGGCATTGACCGCGCCCTTCGTGAGGCTGTAGACCGACTCCATGGAGGCGCCGACCACACCCCAGACAGAGCTCATGTTGAGGATACGGCCCTCGGAGGCGCGCAGCAGATACGGAATCACGGCGCGGGTGAGGCGGAACATGTCCTTCACGTTGGCATCGAGCATCTCCTCGAGCTCGTCATCCGAGACGTCCTGGGCGAGGTTGAAGGTCGAGATGCCGGCGTTGTTCACGAGGAGGAGGGCGTTCTCCGGGGTCTCGATCCGCGTGCGTCGTGTAAGTGCATCCTGCGGACCGTGCGATATGACGAGATCGCTCTGCTCTTCGCAGGCAGCACAGGATTCAGGCTGCGTCCCATCAAGATCCTCTTCCGTAAGGATCGGAAGGGGTTTCGTGCCTGGTGTCCCGAGCAGTGCGGCGAGGACCTCGTCTGTGATCGGGCCATGCACGGTATGCACCTCCGTCACGCCGCGGAGCCTCTCCGCCACCTGCTCCAGGAGGTCGAAGCGAGAGCGGCAGTTCAGGATGAGCCGCCAGCCGTCGCGGGCCAATGTCTCTGCCACTGCTCTTCCCACGCCGCGGGAGGCACCTGTAATAATCGCTGTTTTCATAATTTCCTTTCCGAAAAAAGCGGCTGCACGATGTGCAGCCGCTTTCTGTCCTGCCGCAGGACGTCCATCCTGCGATTGTGCTGTGTTTTCAATTCCGGATACTGTAGCCTCGTTCATTATCTGAAGGACGGCAGATTCCAGTGGAAGTAGATCGCGAGGAAGCGGATCAGGACCGTCACGATCATGCTGACTACCGCGGCGATCATCGTGCTTCCGAAGGCACCCGCCGGGCGGGCGATGACGGACAGGCCGCAGTAGACGATCGCTCCGACGATGGCCGCGATGCCATAGACTCGCTTCCGCATGATGAGCGGCATCTGCCCGGCGAAGATATCGCGGAGGATGCCACCACCGATGCCGGTGAGGACGCCGACGAAGCAGGCGAGGAACATATTTGCACCGTAGCCTGCATTGACCGCCGTACGACAGCCGACGACGACGAACGCGGCGAGGCCGACAGAATCGGCGACGTTCAGGATGAAGTTTGAGCGGATCCGGTTCCGGTCGATCTTATCCATATAGTTCCCGGTGGTCTGGCTGCGCTCGAAGATGAAGTCGACGACGCAGGTGATGAAGGCGACGGTCACATAGACCGGCTTCGTGAACATCGCCGGCGGGATCTCGCCGAGGATGAGGTCACGGATCATACCGCCGCCGACGGCCGTCGCACAGCCGAGTACGATGGCACCGAAGATGTCCATCTTCCGATCCTTTGCGACCATGACACCGGAAATCGCAAAGGCCACCGTACCGACCATTTCAAGAATAAAAATCACATCATCAAAGCCCATAGCTATCTCAGCTTCAGTCGATCTCGTCCGGAAGCTCGAGGGTGTGCTCTATGTTCAGCTTCTGGCAGAAAGCGACGAACTTGTCGAGCGGAACGTTCTGGATCTGCTTGTTGGAACCACGTACGTTGATGGATACGGTGTTCTCCTCTGCCTCGTGATCACCGAGTACGAGGATGTACGGATCCTTGTAGTTCTTGAAGCCCTTGATCTTCGTCTTCATGTTCTTATCGCTGTAGTCTGCCTCGACACGGATGCCTGCGTTCAGCAGAGCCTCCTCTACCTTCTTCGCATAGGCGTTGTGCTCCTCACGGATCGGAACGAGGGCTACCTGATACGGATTCAGCCAGAACGGGAAGTTCCCCTTGAAGTTCTCGATGATGATACCGATGAAACGCTCGAGGGAACCGTAGATCGCACGGTGGATAACGACCGGCATCTGCTGTGTGCCGTCCTCTGCGGTGTAGTTCAGGCCGAAGTTGTGCGGAAGCTGGAAGTCGAGCTGAACCGTACCACACTGCCACTCACGACCGAGTGCATCCTTGATCTGAAGGTCGATCTTCGGGCCATAGAATGCGCCGTCGCCTTCATTGATCTCGTAGCCGCCCTCGCCATACTTCTCGTCGAGGATGGACTTGAGGGATGCCTCTGCACGATTCCAGACGTCGATATCACCCATGAAATCATCCGGTCTGGTGGAGAGCTCTGCACGGTAGGTGACACCGAAGGTCTTGTAGATCTCGTCTGCGATAGAGATAACATCCGCGATCTCATCCTTGATCTGGGACTCCATCACGAAGGTATGGTCATCATCCTGACGGAACTCCTGTACACGGAAGAGACCGTTCATCTGACCGGACTTCTCCTTACGGTGCAGCACATCGTACTCAGAGTAACGGATCGGGAGCTCCTTATAGGAACGAAGCTTACGCTTGAAGGTAAGCATCGCGTTCGGGCAGTTCATCGGCTTCGCTGCCATGGTGTCGATGTTCTCACGGTTGTAAATGACAGAACCGGCCTGGATCTTCGCTACCTTCTTCTCGGCTGCCGCATCCTTATAATCCTCGA
The DNA here is from genome assembly GCF_052064255.1 of Oribacterium sp. HCP3S3_B9. NCBI lineage: Bacteria > Bacillati > Bacillota > Clostridia > Lachnospirales > Lachnospiraceae > Oribacterium > Oribacterium sp. HCP3S3_B9. The sequence goes on along the minus strand of NZ_JBQHVY010000012.1, from coordinate 61,176 downwards.
CCACGTTCTCGATATCCGCGTCTGCCGTGGTGTAGCCGTCGATACCCGGAACGATGAACATGTTGTTGAGATAATGTGCCCAGTGACCGGAAACGAGCCAGAGACGCTTGTTGTTTACGAGCGGCGCTGCGATCTCGGTGTAGCCATGGCGGCGCTGTACCTCACGGCTGTACTGAAGCAGTGCCTGGTACATCTGCCATCCACGTGGCAGCCAGTATGGCATACCTGGAGCAGTCTCGTTGAACATGAAGAGCTCAAGCTGCGCACCGATCTTCTTGTGGTCACGCTCACGCGCCTCCTCGATCATCTTTACGTGCTGCTTCAGCTCATCCTTCGTCGGGAATGCATACACATAGACACGCTGCATGTGGTCACGCTTCTCGTCGCCTCTCCAGTATGCTGCGGAACAGCTGTGAATCTGATAAGCCGCGCTCATCAGCTCCTGTGAATTCTCTACGTGCGGTCCACGGCAGAGATCGACATAATCATCACCGGTATAGTAAACAGAGATGGTCTCGTCCTCTGGAAGCTCCTCGATCAGCTCGAGCTTAAACTTCTGATCCTTGAAGATCTCCTTCGCCTGGGCCTTCGAAACTTCCTTCCGTGTCCACGGCTCACGACGCTTGATGATCTCACGCATCTTGTTCTCGATGGCCTTGAAGTCCTCCTCACCGATGCTCTTGCCCTCCGGCAGAACGAAGTCATAGTAGCAGCCGTCCTCGATCTGAGGTCCGATGCCGTACTGTACTTCCTTACCATAGATCTCGATCACTGCCTTTGCGAGGATGTGTGCGAGGGAATGACGATACACCTGTAATAACTCTTCCTTTTCCATTTGTTTCTCCTTTGAATGTTTCAAAACCAGCCCTTTGGGTCGGCTGATTTCGTGTCTGGACAACCGGTCCAGTGCCACACAGCGAATCTCTGCCTTAAACAAAAATGCCCCAATCAGCTCTTTCGAACTGATTGGGACGATAGATTCGCGGTTCCACCCAAATTGTCATCTTCCACATATCCTGTGGGCGAATGCTTCAGCACCTGCACAGATGACCACTCTTTCGACGGTAACGTAGTCAACGGGTCCGATTAAGGACCTCTCTGAGGTGGTGTTCATATTTATTTCCTCGACGCCTCGCAGCAACCGGCGTTTCTCTGTATCCGAAATCAAATACTACTGTCCTCTTCAACGATTTCTGTCTATTCAATTGACACAGCCATTGTAGGTTCGGCGCATCGCTTTGTCAAGGGGCTGGCCGGGATTTTGCAGTCACATACGTTGCCGTCCCTCCGAGTGCCCCCTGTCAGGTACAGAGTGCCTTATTTCTCGATTTCCAGACGACCGTCGGCGATGCACTTTCCAGACTGACGGTCAAACAGCAGGATGTGGCTGCCGTGGATGTCGATGCCGGCCTGCTCGCCGATCCTGTAGGCATTGTTCCCGAAGATCACGCCGGTCAGGAGGTAGTCATCCTGCACACAGAGCTTGAGCGTCGATTCCATACCGGTCGGCATGGCACCGAAGATCGTGGTCTGGAGCGCACCCTCCGGCTCGATGTCGATCGCCTCCGGACGGATGCCCAGCACGAGGTCGCGGTTTGTGAGGATCGGATCCTCGAGGATGGAGCTGTCCTCTTCGATGACCTTTTCGATATGGTACTTGAAGACCTCATCCTTGTTGCTCTTCTCGACGGCGTGCTTCTGCTTCAGGCGATCGATTTCTGCCTGCTTCTTCGCGGCAGCATCTGCGTCCCGCTGTGTGAACCAGGTCGGAAGCTCGAGCGCTTCGTTCGGGATGAAGCGTGCATGGATGCCATGGAAGATCTCGAGGGTGACGCTGCCGTCTGCACTTTGCTCACCCGTGGCTTCTACGAAGTTGATGGACGGGTTGCCGACGAAATCGGCCGCGAAGAGATTCGTCGGGCGGTTGTAGACCTCGAGCGGTGCGTCGTACTGCTGGAGGACACCGTTGTTGATCAGGCAGATCTTCGTCGCGAGGGTCATCGCTTCCATCTGATCATGGGTGACATACACGAAGGTCGATCCGGTCTCCAGGTGAAGACGCTGCAGCTCGTAGCGCATCTCGAGACGAAGCTTCGCATCGAGGTTACTGAGCGGCTCATCCATGAAGAGCACCTGTGGCTCCGGTGCGAGGGTACGGGCGATGGCGACACGCTGCTGCTGGCCACCGGAAAGCTCTGCCGGATAACGGTCCATGAACATACCGATCTTGACGACGCGGGAAACCTGACGTACACGGCTGTCGATCTCTTCGTCTGTTAATTTCCGGACCTCCATGATCGCGGTGCCGTTCTGTGTGACGTGGAAATGCTCGTCGAGGGTTTGCCCCTTCGCCGCATAGCCTGCATTGATCTCCGCAAGGGTCTTCTCATAGCCGGCACGTGCCGCGTCGGCCGCCTGCTGCGGATCCGCCGCCTCATGAATCTTCAGGTTGAAGAGCTCCTTCGCGCTCATGATGGAGAGGTTGAAGGTGTCGATGAGCTTCACGTAGGCCTTTTCGGTATCGAGCTTTCCGTTCTTATCGCGGCAGTCCTCGATCTGGTCCTTTACCTTCTTTCCACTCTTCAGCGCATGCATGAGATCGGAGCTGACCTTCGCCTTTACGTCGATCCGCGGCAGCTCTTCTTTGATGTTTTTAAGACCGAAGGAGATGTTCTGATACACGGTCATGTTCGGCCAGAGTGCATAGTTCTGGAAGAGGAAGCCGACCTTTCGTTTATTGGCCGGAACATTGATTCCCTTATCCGAATCGAAGACGACGCGGTCGCCGATTTTGATCTGCCCTTCGGTCGGCGTCTCGAGGCCCGCAATCATACGAAGGATGGTGGTTTTTCCACAGCCGGAAGGCCCCAGCAGCGTGACGAAGGCATTGTCCGGGATATCGAGACTGAGGTCATCGACACCGAAATAGTTTTTCCAGCGTTTGGTGATGTGTGTTAATGTGATGGACGGCATACTTAACCTCCTATTCCGTTATCAAGGCTTGCTCCCGTCAGGACATTGACGAGGGTGTTAAACAGAAGAATCGTCATGATGAGGATCAGGTTGATCGCACTGGAGAAGGCGTACAGACCCATCTCATCGAAGTAATCCAGTGTCGTGGAGAGGATGAAGCCCTGGGTGCAGAGAAGCAGGAACAGGGACAGCTCACGAAGGCAGGTCATGAACGGCAGGGTATAGCCGCTGATGATGGAGCTCTTCTGAATCGGGATGATGATGTTCAGCATCCGCTTATGCCACGGGATATCCTGGATGATGGCAGCCTCTTCGATCTCACCGGAGAGTTGCAGCATCGAGTTCAGGGAGTTTCTGGAGGCGAACGGGATGTACTTGACGACACCCGCGATGATCAGCAGGGTGTAGGTGTTGAACAGGTTCACGTGCTGATTACTGAAAAGGATGAAGAACGCAGCGCCGACCGCGATGGATGGCATCAGGTACGGCAGGAAGGCGACGTTGTTCACGTAGTTCGCCCACTTCGAGCGACGGTTCTTCGATACGGCGTAGCCGATCAGGGTGCCGATCGTACCGGCGATGAGTGCACAGACGATGGCGAGGAACAGAGTACCCTTGAAGGCGTGCCAGATGGTCGGATTATAGAGGATACCGTGCTGGCCATACATACCATTCTCACTGACATTTTCATGCGTCAGCCACCACTTCGTGGTGAGGTTTGAGGTATCGTGCGTGTACAGGAAGCTGTAATCGCCCGGGTTCGGCAGGAAGGTCTCCAGCGCGAAGAGAAGGATCGGCCAGATGGAGGTGAAGAAGGTCAGCAGGATGAAGACCACGCCCATGATATACTTTCCGGCTTTTCCGAGGTTGATCTTACTGAGCTGCCCGGACTTACCGGTGACGGTCGTGTAGTTCGCGCGACCGGTGACGGAGGTCTGGTTCAGTCCGAGGATCAGGACGCCGAAGAGCATCATGATGATCGCGAGGATGCTGGCTTCACCGGTGTACTTCGAGTTCAGCGAGATGTACTTCGTCGACAGGGTCGTGAGGCCGAGGTAATGCGGCACCGGATAGGAGCCCATCGCGGATCCGAAGACGAGCAGGATCGTACTGAGGATCGCCGGCCGGATCATCGGCAGCGTCACGCGCAGCATGATCTTCCACTTCGGGGTATCGAGGATGGTCGCTGCCTCCTCGAGGTTCGCATCCATGTTTTTAAAGATACCGCCGATCAGGATGTAGGCGAACGGTGCATAGTGAAGACCGAGTACCATGGCACTCGGGAAAGTGCCCAGACAGAACCACTTCGGCATACAGATGCCGAACAGTGATGCGAGGAGGCCATCGGACGTACCGCAGACAGCATTGGAATTAAACATATGCTGCCATACGACGGCGAGAGTCCACTGTGGCATGATGTACGGAAAAATGAAAATCGAGCTTAAATACTTTTTGAAGCGCATGTTGGTTCTCGTCACCAGGAAGGCGAAAAAACCACCATACAGGATGGAAATCACACAGGTCATGACCGAGAGAATCACGGTATTGATGAGTGGTTTCCAGAGATTGGTCATTGCAAGACGGCTCGTAAAAAGATCGACATAGTTCACGACGCTGTAGCCGGAGGCCTTTCCGGTGAGATGTGCGTCGATGGTGCCCGGATGGATCTGGAAGGTGTCACGGACGATAGCGACGATCGGGGCTACCGTACTGAAGGTGAGCACGATACCGAAGACGAGCAGGATGATGTTCTGCGGCTTCGAAAAGAAGGTGACGATCTTATTACGGAGTATGGCTTTCGTATCACGTGTACCGGATGCAGTCGTTTCCATAGATGAATTCCTCCGTTCTTAAAACCGACCGGGGAGTCATGAGCTCCCCGGCCGAAAAATCAGTTCATATAATGCGCTTTTACTTCGCGTCTGCGTACTTGGTCAGGGTCTCGATCCAGCTGCCGACACCGAATGCAGCGTCTGCGCAGTACTCCGGATCCTCGAGTACGAGCTCGCCGGTGGTGGTCCACCAGTCATAGCCACGGTCATCCTTTGCAGGGAACGCATCTTCGCCAGCGTCGTTATAGCCGCCCTTTGCGTGGTTATAGGTTGCCTCGATCTGCTCTGCAACCTTCGGGTTCGAGCTGTAACCGCCCATGTCCTTGCCCCATGCACTGAAGCCGTCCTCTGTACATGTCATGTAGGATATAAATGCACATGCGGTCCATGGAAGCGGGCTGTTCTTCGTCAGGAAGAGGTAGTGGTTGTAGCCGTAGCCGCCGATGCCCTTATAGCCATCCTGGTATGCAGCTACCTTGATGTTGTTGACGGAAACCGTTGCGGATTCCTCTACAGAACGAAGCTTCGAGTAAACGAGGAGACCGGACTGATCCTTCGCGGACTTATCTACGAGGGTGTTGCAGATCGGGCCATCATCGGTCTGTGCGTTGTAATTCTCTACCCAGAGCTTGATCCATGCGAGGGCGTACTTGCCGTTCTCACCGAGACCGAAATCGTCTGCATCCGAAGCCACTTCCTGAATGGTCGGATCGAAGTAAGCCTTGTGCTCATCATCGAGTGCATCGTAGGCATCCTTCAGCATGCCGGCGTACTTATCCTCGGTCAGCATGTACAGGAAGTTCTTGCCGACGAGCTCGGAATCGATGTCCATGTACAGCGGGTGCTGATCCTTATAAATGAAATCCCAGCAGTTCTTAAACTCAGCGGAGCCGGTTGAGTTATACATAAAGACCTTATTCAGCGTCTGCAGTGGCAGGTAGCCGCTGTAAGCATCCGCGGTGGTTCCGTTGGCCTCTGCCCACTCCTTCGGGATGAAGGTCTTCAAGATATCGGTATCGACCATCTTACTCTTGATCTGGTTACCATCCTGGATGAGGGTCATCGCGAAGGTTCCGCTGTCCTTCAGAGAATCTGCGGTGAGCTGCTCGAAGATCTTGTTGTTCTTCGGCTGCTGCCACTCGAACTCCATGTTGTAATTCGGATCGATGGTCTGCAGATAGGCGATAAACAGTGGAAGTGCAGACTTACCACGTGAGGAGTTACCGACGCCGTAGAAGGTCTTACCATTCGACTCTTCGATGGCCTTCTTTGCGAGTTCCTCCATGGACATCCCTTCGGCTTCCTTGATGATGGCATCGATGCCGGTCAGGTTCTCTTCCTTCGGAGCCTCGGTTTCCGCCGGCTGTGCCGCCTGGGTCTCTGCCGGCTTGTCAGCGGCAACGGCTGCCGTGGTGGCTGCGCTGTTGTTCGATGAGGATCCGCATGCGGCCAGCATGGATACGGCCATTGATGCAGTCAGTAGTAACGAGATGAGTTTACGTTTTCTCATAAATGTGCCTCCCTTATGATTTCACGATCGGCTCTCCATATGTTCTGAAGAGCTTTCTTTACTTGATGCGTCTAGTATAGAAATTTTTTCGCAAAACCAAAACGCGGTAAAAATGATATTTTGATGGTCATTTCTGACATCTTTTTATCATTTATCCGCGTTTTCGTGTGCAGTATGCACATATTTCGGAGGTCTGGCTTCCTATAGGACAGCTCAGGCCTTTTCTGTTTCTTTTTGTTCAGCCGCTTCCATCCTCGCACCAGCATGCGCGTCCGCGCGTGTCAGCCTGCCTGGTAATCGGACGGGGTCATCCCGGTCAGTTTTTTAAAGGTACTGGAGAAGTAGGCGATGTCGTGGTAGCCGACCATCTCGCAGACCTCATAGACCTTATAGCGCACATCCCGGAGGAGGCGCATCGCTGTCCGCATCCGATAGCAGGTGATATAGCTGTTGATGCTCTGTCCGGTGTCCTTCTTAAAGAGACGGCTGAGATGCCCCTCGGATACGCCGATCGCTTCGGCGATGCGCGTGATGCTGATGGCATCCTCACTATAGTGATCTGCGATGTATCCGATGGCACTCTGTACATAGCGATGCATCTCCGGGTCCGCGTCCTTTAGTGGCAGAAGCTCCGCATCCTTCGGTGAGGCCGTGTGCTGACCGTGCAGGATCGCCTCCCCGAGGATCTTCTTTACGACCGCTTCGAGCTGTCCGTCCTCGAATGGCTTCAGCAGATAGTCGGAGGCCTGCAGGCGCACCGCCTGCTGCGCATAGCTGAAGTCACTGTAGGCTGTGAGGAAAATGACCTTTACATCCAGCTTTTCCTCGCGCAGTGTCCGCACGAGCTCGATGCCGTCCATCTTCGGCATGCGGATATCCGTGACGATCAGCAACGGATGCAGTGTGCGCGCCAGTGCGAGGGCCTCCTCTCCGTTTTTCGCCTGTCCGACGACCTCACAGCCGACACTCTTCCAGTCGGTCCCCTGAACGATGCCCTCCCGGACAAACTTTTCGTCATCGACGACGAGTACAGGTATCATGTTACACCTCCATTTATTTCGTATACGGCAGGCGGAGAATGACATCCGTACCGCCCTCCGGCAGCCGTGCGATATCGATGCCGTACTGCGGGCCATAATTCAGACGGATGATCGAATCCACGTTCGCGAAACCGAGATGCCCGCTCAGCAGCTTTCCATCATGCTTCTTCACCATCTCGATGAAGGCATCCTCGATGCCACAGCCGTTATCCATCACATGGACCTCGAGCTCCTCTTCTACCCGGCGGGCGGTGACCTTCACGAGTCCATCCTCGACGCCCTCGAGGCCATGGATGATGGCGTTTTCGACGATCGGCTGCAGCATCAGCTTCGGCACCATGCATGCCATCAGCTCCTCCGGCACCTCGACCTCGAAGCTGAAGGAGTCATCGAAGCGCAGCTCCTGGATATTACAGTAGCTTTCGAGGAGCTCGAGCTCCTCCTGCAGCGTTTCGAACTCCCGGCCCGAGATGCTGCGGCGGAGGATCTTCGCGAGGTCCGAGCTGAGTGCGACGATCTCCGGGACCTGATGTGCCTTCGCCACCCACTTGATGGTGTCGAGCGTGTTATAGAGGAAGTGCGGATTCAGCTGTGCCTGCATCATCCGCATCTCGGTTTCGTTGAGATGCTTCTGCTGCTGCACCCGCTCTTCCATGTTCCGGCGGATCCGTACCGTCGTTTTATTGAAGCCATCGGCGAGCTGGCCGAGCTCGTCATCTCGTGGAAGCTCTACATGGGCGTTCAGATCTCCATGACGCAGGGCCCGCATGCCGTCACTCAGCTTCTGAATCGGCTGGGCGAGGTAGTTTGATACATAGCCGGACAGCATGAGACTTCCGATGAGCACCAGCACCGTGATGATCAGCAGCATCATGAACATCATACGGAAGATGTCCTCGCTGAGTGCCGGTGGCGTCATATAGACGAGCGTCAGTCCCGTGTCGCCGACGCAGGCCGCATAGAGATTATCGGCGAATGTCTCATTCAGGCGTCGACCCTCCAGACGATTCTTCCGGAAAAGCTGAAGGTTCGCCTCGGAAGCGAGGTTTCCACCGGCGTAGAGCGGCTCCCAGTAGGCATTCAACAGGAGGACGCCCTCGTTACCGTTATAGCTCTCCTTCAGTATGCTTTCGAAATCGCTCTGGTCGATCGTCACGATGACGTAGCCGGCATTGGCATTGATCTTACGACCGATCTGAAGACTCGTTTCGCGGGTATAGATGCCGTCGTAGTTCAGGACATAGGCCGTCTCCGTCGGCTGTGCCTCGAGGCGGGCGATGATGCCAAAATCGGACGGCAGAGTCTTCGACACCGTGCCGCGGTCCGTCGTATAGATGCGCTTTTCACCGGCGTAGATGTCGACGGTCGAGAAGGAGCGGATCGCCTGTGTCTCACGGTAGAGCGCCGCATAGATGTTCGAGGACGAGACCGTACCCTGGGTCAATGCTTTCCGAATATCCCGATCGTCTGCAATCTGCGCGATGACCTCCTCGACGGAGCGGAAGTGCTCCTCCAGACGCTGCTCGATCAGCTGCTGCTTCGCGAGATCCTGCGCTGCGAACTCCCGGTGAACGCGCGTACGGAACATGCCGACGAGCAGCAGTCCGCTCAGGACGAGCGGAACGACGGATACCAGTGTGAAGTAAAACATCAGCTGACGGCGGTAGGACTTGTTGATGTACTCAAGCATAACGTGCCTCCCAGATCTGCCAGAAGTCCTGCAGCACCTTCGTCTGCCGTTCACTGGCTTCCTCGATATCGAAGGCGAGGATACGGAGCCCTACGGTCTTGTCGTTCGTGGACAGGTCCGTACGGACCGAGCGCCGGAACAGAGGGGAAATCGTATAGCGCTGCACCGGATCGCTCAGGATGAAGTCGATGAAGCGCTCGGCGTTTTCCTGGTGCGGTGCGTTCTTCACGATGGCCGCACCATCCGGAACCGCAGAGGTGCCCTCCGACGGATAGCAGATACCGACATCACTGCCACGTGCGATCTCCTTCAGTGCACTCTCCTCGAGGGTGATGCCCACCAGCCGGTCGCCGTTTGCGACCTCCGTGAGTACCTCTCCGGAGCCCTTCGCGAGATGCCCGTCGAGGTCATCACAGAACTTCGAGAGGAGCTCCGACTCCGGAAGCTGTGTCGCATCCTTCATGGTTTCGAGGATCGTGTAGCTCGTGCCGGACATGGAGGGATCCGCGAAGCTGATACTGCCCTTCCAGCTGCCGTCCAGGAAATCCTGCCAGCTGTGCGGTGCACTCTCCGGCTGCACGATCTTAGTGTTATAGATAAACACGATCGGAAGCTCGGTGAAGGGCGTCCAGTAGTGATCCGGCGAGATATAGACCGGATCCAGCTTCGCTTCCAGCGGCGACGAATAGGGCTGAAAACAGTCCTTATAGGCTTCCAGCATCTCGATGCCGCCGCCGAACATGACATCGACCTCCTGCTTCGACGTGCTCTGCATCTCCTGCAGCTCTTCAAGCAGCTCGGTCGTGCCACCCGCACGCACATCGACCCAGATGCCCGTGGATTCCTCGAATTCCTGGATGATCGGACGGTAGACCTCGGCCTTATGTGCCGTATAGATCGTCAGCTTCTGATCCGCGGGGATGTCGCTGAAATCCGGTGTCGCCTCCGTGTCGCGGCTTCCGCAGGCACTGAGCACAGAGAGTATAAGTGTGCCGGTTAAAAGCAGACCGGCGCAGATGTTCCGTCGTTTGTGCAGCTTTATCATGATTTTCACTTCCACTTTCTGATTATTTTATTATTATAATAGAAATACCGTAAATTTTTCAGTAAAAATGTGCGAGGGGAGGACTGAATGGTGAACATCGATCGAATGCATGTCAAAGAGGCCTTTAAAGCCTATGTTTCAGATTATGATCTCAGCGATGTGAAGGTAAAGCTGAAGGTAGACCACACCTACCGCGTCGCTGCGATGTGCGACGCAATCACGGAAGACCTCGGACTGTCTGCGGCCGACCGGGATCTCGCCTGGCTCAGCGGTATGCTCCACGACATCGGCCGCTTCGAGCAGCTACGCCAGTACCATACCTTTCAGGACCGTCTGTCCTGCAATCATGCGATGCTGAGTGCGGATATCCTCTTCCATGACGGGAAGCTCCGTCTCTTTGTGCGCGATGCTGAGGAGGACGAGCTTGCGCTCCTCGAGAAGACGATACGTCTCCACAACGTGTACCGCCTCCCGGAGGAGCTCAGTGCACGCGAGTACCGCTTCGCCACCATCCTGCGGGATGCAGATAAAATCGACATCCTGCGCGTGAACTGCGAAACACCGCGCAGCGAGATCTATGATCTCCCGGAGGAAGCCTTCCGCACCGCGTCCATCTCCGATCAGGTCTACGATGACGTGATGTATGCGCGCAATGTCGACCGCGCGTACGCTCGCACCGCCATCGACTTCATGATCGGCCACATGGCCTTCGTCTTCGGACTCGTCTATACCGAGAGCTTCCGGCAGGTACGCGCACAGGGCTACCTCGACGAGATGCTGCGCTTTCAGAGTGATCATCCAGACACCCGCGAAAAGCTGAAGCACATACGCCAGGCCATCGAGCAGTTCATCGAGCGCCGGCTTCTCAATGACCGCCAGGAATACGACACCCCGATCGGAAAGGTATGTATGTCACGGGAAGAACACGAAGCCTACCTGGAAAAGCAGGAACGGTATTCCTGAAGCGCTATAAAAGCACAAAAAAGACCACCGAGAGTTCATTCTCGATGGTCTATCAATCGTCGGGGTGACAAGATTCGAACTTGCGACCCCCTGGTCCCAAACCAGGTGCTCTAGCCAAACTGAGCCACACCCCGATACGCTTTTCTCAAGCGACTTGTATATTATACTTAATTCAGGCAATGTTGTCAACTGATTTTTGACTTTTTTCAGTTACAGTGATTTTTAACGTGTAGCAGTTCAAGCAGGGGACCCGGAGGGAATCGTAAGAAAATCCGACAGAAAGCAGGAATCTGTTTATATTTACGCTCTTTTTTCGTAAATTGTGCTTTATTTTTATTACGAAAATGTTTGAAAACTGTATTAAAATCTTAAGAAATGTGTTATAAAAGGTTTAGAAATTTTGAGTCACGAATTCAGTGACAGATTTCAAATTTATTTGAGAGGTATATGATGATGAAGATGACAAAGAAGATTGCTGCTATGGTGATGACTGGCGCTCTGGTTGCTGCTATGTCCGTTCCTGCATTCGCTGGTGTTGCTTCCTATGACATCGGTTCCTTAAATGCAAAGAACGCTTACTCCTATGCTGCTGCTGAGTATGCAAACGCTATTCATGAGGCTGCTGTAGCTCAGGCTGCTGTTGATCCAGCTGCTCCTGTAGTTGTTGCTGCTACGGATGGCACTCAGATTGTTTACGCTAACTACTCTGAGTATGCTGCTGCTATGGCTAACCTCGCTCGTGAGGCTTTCGCTGCACAGGGCATCGACAACGCAGCTGCTTTAGGCTACGGTGTAAACTGATCATCAGCACATACAACTGAATAAATGAACGAATCCCCGGACCGTATGGTGTGCTACCCGTCAAGTGGACAATGAATAACAATAAGTTCTAGGTTTACCCTGGCTGACGAAAAGTCAGCCAGGGTATTTCTTTATGCTGCTGTCTGATACTGATCATGGAATTCTAGCGGAGTCATTAGGTGCAGCTTTCTTTGAATACGCTCGTTGTTGTAATAATCGATATAATTCTCGATTGCCTTGACCAGCGCTTCCCGCTCATTGAATTTCCTGCCATAATACGTTTCTCTTTTCAAAATGCCCCAGAATCCTTCCATCGGCCCGTTATCGATACAATGTGCAACACGAGACATGCTCTGCTTCATGTGGTGTTTTTTCAAACGCGTCGAAAACATAGCACTCGTATACTGAAAACCGCGGTCTGAGTGGAACAATGGATGCGCATCTGGTTCCTTTGCAACAGCAGAGTCAAATGTGTCCATTACTAATGGGTTATCGTTTCTATCGCTGATTACGAACGAAACAATTCGCCGGTCGTAAAGATCCAGGATTGCACTCAGATAGACTTTCCGAACCTCTATACCAACGTAATACTTAAACTCAGATACATCGGTAAGCCATTTCTGATTTGGTGCATCAGCGTGGAAGTCTCGATTCAGGTAGTTCTTAGCGATATAGGCAGGATCTTTGCTTCCGCGAGTGCAGCTCTTGGGACGCCACTTTATCGTTGATTGTATATGCGTCTTGCGGCAAATACGGAGAACCCGTTTGTCATTGGCTTTGATATCATGCTTTTTCTCAAGCTCATCTTTTAACCTGCGGTATCCCATATCCGGATGTTCTTCATGGATTTTTTTGATTGTGTCTGCAATCTTCTGATTCATCCGTTCCCTGTAACTGCCCGGATCTTTGATCCAGCGATAGTAAGCGCTGCGCGGGACATGGTACATTGCGCAGAGCAAGGCAACAGGGTATTCCTTTTCTTCTGAAAGTTGTTGGATCGCCTGGTACTCGTAGATATGGCGGGTTAGAGATAGCGATCCTTCATCTCTAACTCTCTGACTTTTTTTAGCAGGTCGTTCTCCATTTGAAGATAGCGGTTTTTGCGCTCTAGTTCTGCGATTCTGTCACGCATTTCTTCCTCTTTTGTACGACTGGGAAGGCTGCCTGCTCGTTTACCGCGGCGGTCTTCCAGCCCGGCAGAACCCATGTTTTCATAGCGTTTTACCCAGTTACGCACCTGCTGATAAGAACACTCATATTTCTTGGCTGTTGCACCATAGTTCTTGTCATTAGCAAGGCAATCTTGGACAATCTCAAGACGTTCTTCATATGTAGTCTTACGGGTTTTCCTCATGTAGCTACCTCCACCGCTTCCACGGGATTTGATCTCTCCATGAGTATTATAATCCTTTATCCAGCTACGGAGTTGTAGCTTGTTACGTATGCCGTATTTCTGAGAAATATCGCGAAGGCTGCCTTTGTGGTCAAGGTAATCTCTAACAGCCTTGAGTTTTATCTCTTTACTGTAGACTTTGTTTCTTGACTGATTAGCTAGAGCAGTTGGACCTCCACTAAGGTATATTAATCTCCAACCTCTAACCGTGGATTCGTCAACCCTCAGCTTTCTCGCAACTTCACACACCCCCTTTTTGCCAACCAGGATATCTTCAACTGCTTTTATCTTGAGTACTGGGTCTATCTTACTTTTCCTGGACATAACAATACCCCCAAGTAGGTTTCTTTTTTCAATGTCCTACTTAGGGGTAGCATATCATATGTCGGTTCGGGGATTTTTTCAGCAAAAGAGCCACCCGTCTGACAGGTGGCTCTCTCACGCCACAAGCAGAATATGATTCGATGTCCGTCAGAAGTACCGCGACAGATCGTCGTACACATGTACAGCGGACGGTATTACAGCAGTGTTGTGATGATATAGGCCATCACCGGCAGGGTCAGGATACTGAGCACGGTGGACAGGATGACGGCACCGGCGACCTTCTCTTCATCATAGTGGAACTGCACGGCGAAAACCGTACTGATGGCGGCGCACGGACAGGCTTCGAGCAGCAGGACGACCTCGGAGGCCATGCCGAAGCTGATATGCAGGAAGCCATAAATCAGCAGGCATACCGCCGGAATCAGTATCAGGCGAATGCCGATGATGGCGAGAACGGCTCTGTCCCGGATCACCTTCGAAAGCTCAGAGCCTGCGAGTATCATACCGGTGATCATCATACTGATCGGAGTGTTCAGCCCACCAATCTGTGAAATCGGCTGATGGATCAGTTCAGGTACAGGAATCTGGAAAAGATAGAGCACAAGGCCGACGACTACTGCAATCATAGCAGGAGAACGGACGATCGTGTTCACTACCTTTTTCGCGTCGGTCTGACCGGAGACTCTCGCATAGCCATAGGTCCAGATCAGAATGTTAAAGACGGTGTTGTAGCTGCTGGCATACAGGAGACCTTCGTTTCCGAACAGTGCCTGAATCAGCGGGAAGCCCATGTAGCCGGCATTGGAAAAAATCATCGCAAATTCGAAAATCGCCCGATTATCCTTTCCCATTCGTCGTGCGGCCAGCACAGCGATGACGAGACCGATCATAATCAGAATAAAGGAATGGATAAACGCCAGGACGATCCCGTGAAAAACCTCTGCATCAAATTCTGCGATATAGGAATTCACGAGCATGCAGGGTACGACGATCGATACCAGCAGACTGGAGAAGTGATGTCGCGCTTCCGGTGTCAGTACCTTCGCTTTGATCGCGAAATATCCTGTCATAATCAGCATAAAAAAGACGACGACCTGGCGGGCCGAGATGAGTGCAAGTTCCATGCGGGTTCCTTTTCGGTACAAAAAAGGTGGCTGACACATATCCATCGCGGTCAGGACGGTTTGTCCTGCAGCCGACATCAGAGGATATGTGTGCCACCTGTGAACGATATGATGACTGCTTACGCCGCTGTAATCGAGAGCGTATCGCCACTGACTGTCGCATCGGCACCTGTTTCCTGTGCCGTGGTAGCACTTACATGATACATCGCCTGTGCACTTGAATCAAGGAAGACTGTTTCATGGCTTCCGTTTTCTGTGTTTTTTTCACTTCCTTCACCGAAGAAGTTCCTCAGCATCGGACGAAGCATGGCCTCCTCCACCCCCAGTGCGGACGTGTCCACCGTGATCTGCTTCACACGTTCCGGCGTGGTCGCCACGTGTACCTCGACGGCGACCGGCGCATCCTGCTGCAGGATGTACAGCGCGGCGGTATAGATTTCGCAGCCGTCTGCATCACTTTTTCCGGTATCCGTCAGGCGTGTGCCGAGCTGCTGCTCGATCGCCGGGATCCCTGTGCCGGCTGGCCATGCATCCACCTGCGGCTGGAAGGCACCTGCAGCACGGACGTCCATCGGCGTCGCCTCCACTTCTGTTCGGAAGCGGCCACTCTTCTCCCGCATCAGCCCCTGCACGGTATCCCCGACGATGGCCGCTGCCTTCGCGAGCTCCTCCATCTCCGGAGCATCGCCCTCATCCTTCGATGACGGAACGCGGTTTCCTGTCTGTTCACTTTCGCCACGCTTCGGTTCAGTGCCGGCACTTTCCGTGTTTCTGTCTTCACGAGAGGCATCCGCGCCACCCTCCTGCAGGAGCATCGCCGCCGGGATGCCATCCATGCTGAACGCCGTATGATCCGACAGCTTATCCACGCGCATCGTCGCCTTCTGCCCGCTCATCCGCTTCACAGATTTCACGAGCCGGTCCGTGAGTGGATTTTCATGGCCGTTGCTCACGGCGATTTGAAAGGCGCCGGCGTCTGTATGGCCAATGTCGCCGACCTGGATGTCGGCGACCACCCGTGCCTTCTCTTCGTCCGGGAGGCTCTCGAGGTAGTTTCGTGCCCCCGTCTGCACATCCGCTTCTCCGTTAAATGCGATATAACGAAGCTCGACGGCACTCTTCTGTTTCTGCGTCTGCTCTGAAACGGCCTTCAGCACCGCAAGTCCAGCCGCGTTCGGCGCACCCTCCGGTGTATAGAGCGCTGTGGACAGCACCACGATGTCCGCAGCGACCGGATCTGTAGCGCCCTGCTGGATCGCGAGGAGCGTATAGCCGTCGCCCGTCTCCGGGATCGCATCGGCTTCGCTCTGGTAAGCCGTCATCACGGCCTTTTTGTAGTCCGAGGCATCGAGGCGAAGCTGATGATAGACGATGCGCGGTGCGAGCAGGCCGATCCCGAGGAGGAGCGCTCGCACCCCATCGCGCCGGGCCTTCGTATCCTTATAGAGGACGGCATGCAGGAACTGCATCGCCGCAAAAATCAGCACCAGTACGCCGATGACATAGATAAACAGAAACACGAGATCCAGCGGATCCCGTAGCATGTAGGCAATCTTCATAAAACCTGTCTTTCCCTTATGGTGCCCTGAGGGGCGTTTCATCGGACGTAAAAGCCCTTGCCGTCCGGACGCGTCCGTCGGCAAAGGCTTTTACCGTCGATCATTCATTACTTCTGCATGTTCTTCAGAGCTTCCACCATCTCGACGTCGTCCTGCAGGACGCGGAAATTCGTGGTCACCGGATGCTCCCCCGGCTTCGTGATCGTGATCTCGATCACTGAGCCCTCCGGGATCCCGGTCGAGACAAAATGCTGGACATAGGAGACCACCTTCGGGTGATCTGCCTGGAACTTCTTGAAAAGGCCTGCGACCTTCATCATCGCTGCTGGATTCATCATCTGTTTTTCCTCCGTTATCATTTTTTAATTATAGCTTTTCTTCTCGGAATCGAGCGTGAACCAGAAATCCACACCGGTCCGTGTATTCTTCACACCGCACTTCTGGTGGTGGGAATCCATGATGGCCTTGACGATACTGAGGCCGAGGCCACTGCCGCCATAGGAGCGGGTATGCGCCTTGTCCACCTTGAAGAACTTCTCCCAGATCTGCTGCAGGTCCTCCTCCGGAATCGGCTTGCCGGTGTTTGACACATGGATGGAAACCGTGCCATTCAGCGCCTTTTCGGAAAACAGGCTGATATTGTTCGGTTCCTGCAGATGGTTGAGCGCGTTGTTGAGGTAATTTGTGATGACCTCCTCGATTTTAAATTCATCTGCCCATACCATCGTGCCTTCCGGAATATCGATTTCAACATGTGCATCCTTCTGACGAATCAGAATCTCCGATTTCGTCACGACGCCATGGACGACTTTTGAGATATCGAAGAGTGAAAAATCCGGCAGGTCTTTTCCCTGCTCGATGGAGCTCAGGTTCATAAGCTCATGCACCATGACATTCATACGCTTCGCTTCATCCACGATGACACCACAGTAGTATTCCCGTGCCGCCGGATCGTCCGCAAGTCCCTCATTGAGTCCCTCCGCGTAGCCCTGGATCAGCGCGATCGGTGTCTTCAGCTCGTGGGAGACATTGGCGATAAACTCCTGCTGGCGCGCCGCGATCTTCGTTTTGTTCTGAACATCCGACTGTAGTTCGTTATTTGCAGTTTTGAGCTCAGCGATGGCGCTCTCCAGTTTATCAGACATCACATTCATAGAATTACCGAGTACACCGATTTCATCACAGCGGCAGCCGGTATAACGTGTTGTGAAGTCCAGTCTCGACATCTTCTCACTTAGGCTGGCGATCTCGTTGATCGGCTTTGAGATTTCACGACTCATGAAGTAAACGATGATGGAGCCGATCACCATCGCACAGATGCCGATGATCAGGAGGAAACGGTTAAAGAAGGATACCGACTCGCGCAGGCTGGAAATCGGCATCGACATAATAAATGTTGTCGTATTATCCGAAAAGTATCCCCAGCTCTCTATGTAGAGGTTTCCACTGTTCTGGTCGCGGTTCCGCTCGATGATATAATTATCAAAGCTCGCAAGGATCTTTCCCTTCTCACCGAAACGGTTTCCGAAAATATACCGATTCAGCTTCTGGGACTGACGATTCAAATCGCCGAAGGTCGAGAATACCCGATCCGTCTGCGTGTCAATGATGATGACGCTGACATTACTCGTCTCTGAGAGTGACTTCAGATACGTTGTCGCCGGTGTTTCTGTTTGAGGATTCGAGGTATCGTAGTTGCTCGGAAACAGCTGACCGACGCGGTCGTCTGTATCCGTGCTGCTTCCCAGCATTGCATCGAGGGTCGAGTAGGCGTTCTCCAGGGTGCTGACCTTCTGCATCGTGTAGGAGCCTTCCAAAAAGAAGGAATTTGCCATCAGAATGGCGATGAGCAGCACTGCGATGAGACCCATAAAAATACCGGTGAAGCGCCATTTGATACTGCTTTTAAAACGATTCTGCTTTTTCATGCCTTCTCTTCCACTTCGAACTTATAGCCCATGCCCCAGACGGTCTTGATATAATCACCCTTCGTACCCATCTTCGCACGCAGCTTCTTCACATGCGTGTCGATCGTCCGGGCATCTCCGAAGTAATCATAGTTCCAGACGTTATTGAGAATCTTTTCGCGGGACAGCGCGATGCCCTTGTTTTCGATGAAGTAGAGCAGAAGCTCATACTCCTTGAAGCTGAGCTCGATTTCCTTTCCATCGATCTTCACGGAGTGTGCCGACTTATCGACCTCGATACCGCCGACACGTACGACCTCATCCTGGTTCACGCCGGAGCGGCGAAGGATCGCCTCAACACGGGCCACCAGGATCTTCGGTGAAAACGGCTTCGAGATATACTCATCGGCACCGTACTCGAAGCCCTTCAGCTCGTCCGTCTCCTCCGTGCGCGCCGTCAGCATGATGACCGGCACCTTACTGTGCTCCCGCACAGTTTTCAGCACCTCCCAGCCATCCATCTTCGGCATCATCACATCGAGGATGATGAGTGCGATCTCCTTATCTGCGAAAAAGACGTCGATCGCTTCCTCGCCGTCACCGGCCTCCACGGTCTCATAGCCCTTGATCTTCAGGAAATCGGAAATCAGCTTCCGCATCCGCTCTTCATCATCGACGACCAGTACTTTTAATCTATCCATCTTCCTACCTCTTACTATTTCATGCACGCGTATTCTGCTCCTTCGGCGCGCTCATCCGCCTCAGGGATCGTGATGCCGGTGATGCTTCCGCCATGGTTCAGCTCCTTCGTCTCCGGAAAATCTCCGGAAGCGAGCGCACCCAGCCATCGTGCTTCGGCTTCACATCCGACAGCCCGTCCAGCAGAAAGCGGCTCGGGCTGCATTTTTTAGCATAGCGACTCTCTGTGAAATAAATGTGAAGTTCTTTCTTCGCCCGCGTACAGGCGACATAAAAGGCCCGTCGCTCCTCCTCGATCTGCGCCGCCGTGACCGCCTTCGTATACGGTGTCACGCCCTCCGTCGCGTCGATGATATGGACGATATCGAACTCGAGCCCCTTACTACCATGGAAGGTCATGAGCCGTATACCTCGCCCCGCCTCGTTTCGGGCAGCTGCCCGCTTCAGCTCCTCCCCGTAGTTCTCCGCATAGCTGAGCCACTTCCGCTTATCCGGCTCCTGCCGCGCGGACAGCTCCAGCGCATCCATTATAGCATGAACGCCGTCCAGCTCCGTATGATTTTCGCGGGCACGATCCTCCAGGTAGCTGATATACCCCACGCGCAGGCCAATGTAGATGACCGCAGCTTCGGATGGCAGGGCACGGATGGCCTTTAAATCCTCTACGAAGCGGTCGAGAATCACGTCCATCCCGCGCTTATCGCGGTAGTAGCGCCGGAGCTTCTCGAAATCCATCGCCCGATCCCGGACGGCCTCCCGCGAGATATAGCGGTTCGGCTTATTCATGATGCGGAGGAAGTCCCGGCGTGTGCCCATGCCGAGGGCGAGCCGGATATAGGCGAGGATGTCCTGCGCCACCATACTGTCATAGAGATTTTTCGTATGATCTCGCGTTGTATACGGAAGCTGCAGCCGTACAAATTCGGAGATCAGCGGACGCGCCAGGGTCTGGGTACGGAACAGAACGGCGATCCGCTCCGGTGGGATCCCGCGCGCGAGCTCCTCCCGGATGTTCTTCAGCACGAGCGCATACTCCTGCAGCGTGTCGGGCGCCTGATAACGCAGTGCGCGTCCACCCGGCCCCTGTACGGCTGTGATTTCCTTCGGGAAGCGATGTTCGTTCCGGGCGATGACCTGCGCCGAAAATGTGACGATTTCCTCGTGCGAACGGTAGTTATTGGAGAGTGTGATGCGTGCCGCACCTGGATAATCGCGCTCGAAGCCGAGCATGATGCCGGGATCCGAGCCCCGGAAGGCGTAGATCGACTGGTCGTCATCCCCGACGATGAAGAGATTGTTTTCCGGCAGGGCAAGCATGCGCACGATTTCATACTGAAGAGGCGAAATATCCTGGAACTCATCGACCATGACATAGTGGTACTTCTCCTGCCAGCGACGAAGCTCCGCCGGCTCGTCGCGGAAGAGCTGACGACAGCGAAGGAGCATATCATCGAAGTCCACGAGGCGCTGCTGCCCCAGGCTCTCCTGGTAACGCAGCATGAGGGCCGTGAACTGCTCGTTCGAAAGCAGGTTCGAATCAAATTCCGAGAGCAGCTTTCCGCTCCCCTTGAAACGCGAGATCTCGCCGATCAGAAGACGCAGAAAGTCCTGATCATAGCTGCAGTCGATACCGATGGCCTCCGCGATTTCACGCAGCATCTGCGACTGCGTCCGTTCGCTCAGGATGTTTTTATACGAAAAGTGATAGCGGATGCGGAGGATGAAGAAAAAGATCGAGTGGAAGGTGCCGAAGTTCACCTGGCCGCCGGCATCGCACAGGCTGCCCGGGAGGCGCGCATCCTCAGCGGACGAAAAAGCCGGACGATGCCCGGCTTCTGCTTCGTAGGCGTCCCCCAGCCGCTGCTTCAGCTGCTCCTCGAGGTAGAGCTTCCGAAAGCGGCTCTCCATCTCGAGGGCCGCGGCCTTCGTGAAGGTGATGACGAGGATGTCCTCCGGGCGCACGCCGCTCCGGATCAGCTGCAGGATGCGGTGCGTGATCACCGTCGTTTTCCCGGAGCCTGGTCCGGCCAGCACCATCGCCGGCCCGTCTCTGTGTTCGATTGCCCGTTTCTGATCGATAGAAAAACCCATGGCAGTATTCTACCATGGGTTTCTGAAATCTCCTATAGTCGTCCAAGCGACCATATTTTCTGCAGCTATATGTGGATGCGATACGCATATCAGCGTATGCAGCGGACACATCTGCCGCACGTGTCGCTCCGATATATGGAGCGATATGTCTTACGCCTCGAGGCGACGGATGCCCTCAGCGATACGCTGGAGGGACTCCTCCTTACCGAGGACCTCCATGATCTCGGTCGCACCGGCCGGGGTCATCTGACGACCGGAAAGCGCGATACGGATCGGCCACATGACGAAGCCGGTCTTGTAGCCCTTCTCCTTACCATATGCGGAAAGCAGCTCGAACAGTGCGTCGTTGGAGAAATCCTCCTGCGCACTGAGAAGCGGCTGTACCTCACGGAGAAGCGCGAGCGAATTCTCAAGGGTTGTCTTCGACTTCTTATTCACATAGAGATCTGTGCTGTACTTCGGAAGGGTCTCGAAGAAGCCGATCATTTCCTCGTTGATGTCCGGGAAGATCTCGATACGGGTCTTCACCATGGTCGCGATGTGACGGAGATCGAGCGGCTTCGTGATGATCTTCTGGATATATGGAAGCGCACGCTCGTAATACGAATCGAAATCCATCGCCTTGATGTACTCGCCATCCATCCAGCGCAGCTTCTCCATGTCGAAGACCGCCGGGCTCTTCGAGATACGGTGATAGTCGAACTTCTCGATGAGGTCCTGGAGGGACATAATCTCCTCGTTATCCTCCGGAGACCAGCCGAGGAGGGCGACGAAGTTCACGACGGCCTCAGCCACGAAGCCCTGATCGATCAGGGCTTCGAAGGAAGCATGACCGGAACGCTTGCTGAGCTTCTTGTGATTTTCATCCGTAATCAGCGGACAGTGCACATACTTCGGAATCTCCCAGCCGAAGGCCTCATAGAGACGATTGTACTTCGGGCTCGAGCTCAGATACTCGTTGCCGCGAACGACGTGGGTGATGCCCATCAGATGATCGTCGATGACATTGGCGAAATTATAGGTCGGATAGCCGTCGGACTTGATAAGAACCATATCATCGAGCTCGGCGTTATCGACGGTGACGTCTCCGTAGAGCTCGTCGTGGAAGGTCGTTGTGCCCTCGGTCGGGTTGTTCTGACGGATGACATATGGCATGCCGGCAGCGAGGTTTGCCTCGATTTCTTCCTTCGAGAGGGAGAGACAGTGCTTATCATAGTGCATGATCTCTTCGCCGTTGACCACGGTCTTCAGCGACTCCAGGCGCTCCTTCGTGCAGAAGCAGTAGTATGCCTTGCCCTCATCGACGAGCTGCTTCGCATACTTCATATAGATGCCCTGTGCACGACGCTCGGACTGCACGTACGGACCGCAGTCGCCCGGCTTATCCGGGGACTCATCCGGGATCAGGCCGGTATCGGCGAGGGTTTCATTGATAAGTTCGACAGCACCCTCAACGAAGCGCTCCTGGTCCGTATCCTCGATACGGAGGAGGAAGTCACCACCCTCATGCTTCGCGATGAGGTAGGCGTAGAGTGCGGTACGAAGGTTACCTACATGCATCCTTCCGGTCGGGGATGGTGCATATCTCGTTCTGATTTTCATAATATAGAACTCCTTAGTCTCTCAGATCCTGTGGACGCATGGTGAGATTGATACGGCCCATCTTGTCGATCTCCTGAACCTTGACGGTTACTTCGTCGCCGATGTTGACCACATCCTCTACCTTATCAACGCGACCATCGGCCAGCTTCGAGATGTGTACCATACCATCCTTATTCGGGCTGAGCTGTACGAAGGCACCGAAGTTCATGATACGAACGACCTTACCGGTCAGTACCTGACCCGGCTCGATGTCGTTGACGATCGACTCGATGATCTTCTTCGCCTTCTCGAGCGCGTTCTTATCGATGCCGGAGATGGAAACCATACCGCTGTCGTCGATGTCGATCTTTGCACCGGTCTCGTCGATGATGCCGTTGATGGTCTTACCCTGCTTACCGATGACATCACCGATCTTCTGCGGATCGATCTGCATGGTGATGATCTTCGGAGCGTACTCGGAAAGCTCGGCACGCGGAGCGGCGATGGCATCCTTCATAACGCCATCCATGATGACGAGACGTGCCTCGTGAGCTCTGTGGATCGCCTCGGTCACGATGTCTCTGGTGAGACCGTGAATCTTGATATCCATCTGGATCGCGGTGATGCCCTCATGTGTACCGGTTACCTTGAAGTCCATGTCGCCGAAGAAGTCCTCGAGACCCTGGATATCGGTCAGTACGATGTAGTCATCATCGGTGTCACCGGTTACGAGACCGCAGCTGATACCGGCTACCGGCTCCTTGATCGGAACACCGGCTGCCATCAGAGACAGGCAGGATGCACAGGTCGAACCCATCGAAGTCGAACCGTTGGACTCCATGGTCTCGGATACGGCACGGATCGCATATGGGAACTCCTCAACGGAAGGAAGAACCGGAAGCAGTGCCCTCTCAGCGAGTGCGCCATGACCGATCTCACGACGTCCCGGTCCACGGCTGGCCTTCGCCTCACCGACAGAGTAGCCAGGGAAGTTATACTGGTGAAGGTAACGCTTCTCGGTGATGTACTCATTGAGTCCCTCCACCTTCTGAACCTCGGAAAGAGGTGCCAAGGTGACGATATCGAGGATCTGGGTCTGGCCACGCTTGAACATCGCGGAGCCATGGACTCTCGGAATCAGATCCACCTCTGCCTCGAGCGGACGGATCTCCTCGATCTTACGACCATCCGGTCTCTTATGATCCTTCAGGATCATCTTACGAACGGTCTTCTTCTCATACTGATATACAGCATCCGGAAGCTGCTGAAGGGCATCCTCGTCATCCGCGAGTGCCTCCTCGAGCTTTCTGGTCACCTCGGCCATGTTGGCATCACGCTGCTGCTTATCATCGGTGAATACCGCGTTCTCCATCTCCGCCTCTGGAACGATGGACTTGATCTTATCGAAGAGCGCCTGCGGAACCGCATAGCTCTCATACGGAGTCTTCTCCTTACCACACTCGGCGATGATGGAATCGAAGAAGCTGATGATCTGCTTGTTGATCTCATCTGCCTTGTAGATGGCCTCGATCATCTGATCATCGGAGATGCAGTTTGCACCGGCCTCGATCATGATCACCTTATCACGGGTGGAAGCAACGGTCAGGTTAAGATCGGATACGGTCTTCTCTGCGTTGGTCGGGTTGATGATGAACTCACCGTTGATCATGCCGACCTGTGTGGAAGCGCATGGACCATCCCATGGAACGTTGGAAATCGCGGTTGCCAGGGAAGAACCAAGCATCGCAAGAAGCTCTGGTGAGCAGTCCTGATCGACGGACATCACGAGGTTGTCGAGCAGAACATCGTTACGGAAATCCTTCGGGAAGAGTGGTCTCATCGGACGATCGATGACACGGGAGGTGAGGATCGCATTATCGCTTGCGCGGCCCTCTCTCTTCTTAAATCCACCCGGGAACTGTCCTACGGCATACATCTTCTCCTCATACTCCACCTGGAGCGGGAAGAAATCGATACCGTCACGTGGCTGTGCCGATGCGGTACAGGTGGACAGAACGGTCGTATCACCATAGTGCATCAGTGCTGCACCATTTGCCTGGGCACATACACGGCCGATATCGACGGTCAGTGTTCTGCCGGCGAGTTCCATTGAATAACTCTTGTACATTCGTACCTCCTTTTATATAGACAGGGAGGTCCAAAAACACTGATCAGGCTCCCTTTTCGTGCGGGTCGGGCTCCTGCTGAAAACCGGGCCTCATCAGTGGTCTCGGATACTTCCCTGTCGATGATTTCGATAAATCCATGTGCACGATCGCAGAAAGGCACATAGTCCATACGATTATAGTATAAAAAAAGGACGGAGAAAAGTATCTCCGCCCTTTTTCTTTATGAGTTTTAGATTACTTTCTGATGCCGAGCTTCTCGATGAGGGATCTGTAGCTGTCCAGATCGTTCTTCTGAAGGTAAGCAAGAAGGCCTCTTCTCTGACCAACCATCATGAGAAGACCACGTCTTGAGTGGTGATCCTTCGGGTTCTTCTTAAGGTGCTCAGTGAGCTCGTTGATACGTGCAGTCAGAATGGCGATCTGAACCTCTGGTGAACCTGTGTCACCAGCCTTACGGCCGTACTGCTCGATGATCGCTGTCTTTTTCTCCTTGGAAATCATGGTAAATCCTCCTGATGTTAAACTATGTCACGCATGGTGACGACTTACGTTAACAGAGCTGCCGGATGGAGTTCCGCGCAACCATGCCAACGCGCATACGAATGTACTTTAACAGAAGTGCCACGGCTTGTCAATCGCCCATTGAGCGAAATACCGTCTTTTTTCGTGTTATTTCAGCCTGCCCGGGTCGAGCTCCATCGGCCAGGCTGCCGTGGCTGCGACATCCCTCTGGAGCTGCGCCTTCAGCTCGTCGATCGAGGCGAACTTATGCTGGTCACGAAGCCGGGTCATAAACTCGACGCGGATCTTCTTTCCATACAGGTCGCCATGGTAATCGAGGATATAGGTCTCGATGGAGGTCGGATTATCGTCGGCGATGGTCGGGTTATTTCCGACGTTCGTCATGCCACGATACAGCTGTTGCCCGATCAGGACACGGGTGATGTAGACGCCCGGCTTCGGATTCAGCTTTCCTTCCTTCGGGAGGATATTCGCGGTTGGGAAGCCGATCGACGCGCCGATCTCCTTTCCGCGCATCACGGTGCCGCTCAGCGCTACATGACGGCCGAGCAGTTCGGCGGCCTTTTCGACATTGCCCTTCTCGATCTCCTCGCGGATGAAGCTGCTGGAGATCTCGCGCTCCTGTCCGTTCTCATCGAGGACTTCCTTTTTCTGAATCACATGGACCGCGTAGCCGTACTTCGGTGCACGTGCTGCGAGGAGCGCGGCAGTACCCTGCGCCTTATACCCGAAGGAACAGTCCGTGCCCACGACGATATCCGACGCGTGCATCCCCTCGACCAGGACGGTGCGCAGGAAATCCTCCGCAGAGACACCCATGGTCTCCTGGTTCACAGGATAGGAAAAGACATAGTCGAAGCCGAGGTTCCGAAGGCGTGTCAGGTGCTCTTCGCTGCTCGAAATCGTATCCTGACGGACGCCGGTGAGGACGTCCGTCGGATTTGCGCTGAAGGTCAGGAGCGCCGTCTTCCGGTGCTTTTCCTTCGCGATACGGAACATGTTTTCGAAGATGAGCTGGTGCCCGAGATGGCTGCCGTCGAACTTTCCGAAGGAAACGACCGCCGCCTCCGGGACGTACATCGGTGGCTTCACGATACGGATCAGCTCGCCCCGCGCCTCATAACCGGCGATCTCCTCGATGGTCCGGCTGTCGGAGATCGAGAACTGACCGACACGTGTACGCTTCAGTGCAGACATCGCGGCACCACAGCCGAGCTTCTCCCCGATATCCTTGATCAGTGTACGGATATAGGTGCCCTTCGAGCAGGTGACGGTCATCCGTACGTATGGGAGGTCAATGCTGTCGACCGTGATGTCGTGGATGGTGATGCGGTTCGGCTTCCGCTCGATGACCTTTCCCTGCCGGGCGAGGTCGTAGAGCTTCTGTCCGTTCACCTTTTTCGCACTGTACATCGGCGGAATCTGGTCATAAGAGCCGACGAAGCTCTGCGCGGCTGCGCGGAGCTCCTCTTCGCTGATATCGACCGGATGCTCGCTGAGAATCGTTCCGGTCGTATCCTCGGTATCGGTCAGGATGCCGAGCTTCATCTCCGCCTCATAGACCTTTTCCGTCGCTTCGATCGAGGAGACCAGCTTCGTCGCCGTGCCGGCACAGATCACCAGTACACCCTCGGCCATCGGGTCGAGGGTGCCGGTATGTCCTATTTTCTTTTCATGAAGGATGGCACGAAGCTTCTTCGTGACGTCGAAGCTCGTCCAGCCCTTCTCTTTATAAACATTGATAATTCCGTCCATAGTTCCCTTAAAGCCGATTGGATACGAAATCCGGTGCATCCATCTGCTTCGAAAGCTCCTTCGTAATGTTGTTCATCACATCATGGTAGGAGCCCTGAAGTGTACAGCCGGCGGCCATTTTGTGGCCACCACCACCGAAGGTCATCGCCACCTTCGCTACATCCAGCTGGTTATTATTACTCCGGAGACTGACCTTGAAGTTCTGATTGCTCATTTCATACATGAACATCGCACAGTCGATGCCTCTCGTCTCCCGCATGGTGCTGACGACACTGTCTACATCCCGGGAGGTGACCTGGTAGAACTTCATATCCGTACAGGTCAGCCAGCCGGCGATACAGCGATGATCCATCAGCATCAGGCTTTCCATCAGTACGCGACCAAGTACCTGCTGCTGTGCATAGGTTTTCGTATAGTAGCTGTCGTCGACGATCCGGCAGAAATCGATGCCCTTCGCCATCAGGAAGCCGGCGATTTCCATCGTATGCTGCGAAGTGCAGCTGTACTTGAAGATGCCGGTATCATGTGCGATGCCGAGATAGAGGCACTCGGCTACCTTTGCATCGATGTAGCTCGTATCCATCAGATCATAGACGACCTCGGAGGCACTCGAAGCATCCGGGCGGATGGAGCCATGCGGGAACTGCTGTGCGCCCGGAACGTGATGATCCGCCACAAACAGCTCCTTCGCATTCTCTGCGAGGCTTCGGAAATCGCCGACACGATCATAGCCGTTACAGTCACAGATAATACAGAGATCATACTTCCGATCGGAAGGTGTATGCACGATGGTATCGATGCCCGGAAGGAAATCATACTTTTCGTTTGCAATCTGCAGGTAAACATTCACCTTCTTATCAGGATACTGATTCAGAATATAATGCTTCGTGCCCAGGGTTGAGCCGAGACAGTCCCCGTCCGGGTTCGTATGGCCCAGGATGCAGATACTGTCTGCCCTATTAATCATCTGCTGAAATTCATTCATCAATCGTACCTTCTCCATATATCAACATATCAAGCGTGATTACGCTTCGTCCGACGGCGCTTCCGAAGAATCCTCTGTATCCTCTGCGGATACCGAAGCGTCCGCCTCCAGACTGCGCTTCGCTGCATCCTCTTCATTCACCTTACGGATCAGCTCGTCCATATGCGCTCCATACATGATGGAGTGATCAGCGACGAACTGAAGCTCTGGTGTGTGCCGGAGATTGACGGTCTGTGCAAGCTCACGGCGCAGGAAGCCACTGGCGGCCTTCAGGCCCTCCATGGTCTTCGCAAGCGATTCCTCACTGCCGAGCACAGAGATATATACCTTACAGTACTGGAGGTCCGGTGTGACCTCGGCGTCGGTGACCGACGTCATCGGGGACACACGCGGATCCTTCAGGTCACGGATCGCTACGGAAAGCTCTCGCATGACCTCTGCGTTAATTCTTGTATTTTTTACAGAACCTTTTTTCAACGCTTAACCTCTTCCATTACATATGCTTCAACATAATCCTCAAGCTCGATCTCATTGAAGCCCTCGAATACAAGACCACACTCGTAGCCGGCCTTGACTTCCTTTACATCATCCTTGAAGCGCTTTACAGATGCGATTGCGCCCTCCCAGATCTTATCCTGCTTCGGGCCGCGGAAGATGCGGGCCTTGGCACCTCTCTGTACGAGACCGTCCTTGACCATACATCCTGCGATGTTGCCGACACCGGACGCCTTGAAGATCTGACGGATCTCGGCGTGGCCGATCACCTTCTCCTCGAAGACAGGGGCCAGCATGCCCTTCATCGCATTGTCGATATCCTCGGTTGCCTTATAGATGATGTCATAGAGACGAACATCGACATGCTCACGCTCTGCGATTTCACGTGCGGTCGCATCCGGCTTTACATCGAAACCGATGACGATGGCGTTCGACGCACTTGCGAGTACGACATCGGACTCGTTGATCGCACCGACACCGGAGTGGATAACCTTTACGGCTACCTCCTCGTTTCGGATCTTCTCAAGCGCATCCTTGACGGCCTCTACAGAACCCTGAACGTCGGCCTTGACCACGAGCGGAAGCTCCTTGATCTCGCCGGCCTTGATCTGATCGAAGAGTGCATCGAGGGATACCTTCTTCTTGGACTCCTCGACCATCTTCTGCTTGCTCTCCGTGACGAAGGCGGCAGCATAGGCCTTGGCCTCCTTCTCGTTGTCCTTCACCTGGAAGATCTCGCCCGCATTTGGAACAGAGCTGAGACCGAGGATCTCACACGGCTGTGAAGGTACGGCCTTCTTGATGCGCTTACCCTTATCGTCGGTCATCGCACGAACCTTACCGTATGCAGAACCGACGGCGACGACATCGCCCTGGTGAAGCGTTCCCTTCTGCACGAGGAGACGTGCAACCGGGCCCTTGCCGCGGTCGAGCTCTGCCTCGATGACAACGCCATACGCTGCACGGTTCGGGTTTGCCTTCAGCTCCATCACATCCGCCTGGAGAATGATATTCTCGAGCAGGTCATCGATGCCCATACCGGTCTTCGCAGATACCGGAACACAGATGACATCTCCGCCATACTCCTCCGGGATGAGGTCATACTTCATCAGCTCCTGCTTTACCTTATCCGGGTTTGCCGTCGGCTTATCCATCTTATTGATGGCTACGATGATCGGTGTGTTGGCGGCCTTTGCGTGGTTGATTGCTTCCACGGTCTGCGGCATGACACCATCATCCGATGCGACGACGAGTACAGCGATATCGGTCGACTGTGCACCACGCATACGCATCGCGGTGAAGGCTTCGTGGCCCGGTGTATCGAGGAAGGTGATGACTCTGTCTTCGTCATTTACATTGACCTTTACCTGGTAAGCACCGATGGACTGTGTGATACCACCGGCCTCGCGTGAGGTCACATTTGTATTACGGATGGCATCGAGGATGGAGGTTTTACCATGATCGACGTGACCCATAACGCAGACGACAGGCGGTCTGGTGACCATCTCGTCATCGGAGTCCTCGACGTCATCCTTTACGAGCTCGGCGATGACATCGACCTTCTCCTCCTTCTCGCAGAGGATCTCATAATCAACCGCGATGTTCTCTGCATCCTCGTAGGAGATCTCTGTGTTCAGGGTAACCATCTTACCCTGCATAAAGAGCTTCTTGATGATTTCAGCCGCCTTGATGCGCATCTTGTCCGCAAGATCCTTGATGGTGATCACCTCAGGAATCGTGATGGACTTGATCTCCTCCTCTACCGGCTTCACAACCTCCGGCTTGATGAACGCGCCCTTGCCGGTCTTCTTCTTGTAGGAGACCTCATCGGCTCTCTCGTAGGACTGCTCTGCCGTATACTTGTTCTGCTTACGGTTGTTCCGGTTCCGCTTTGCTGCCTCTGCCTTCTCGTTATCGAAATTCTTATTTCCGAAGGTCTTTCCGGCCACCGGCTTATGCGCTACGCGGTTCTGAGTCGGCTTCGAAGCGACATCGACGGCTGGTGCAGCACCTGCGCCTGCCGGACGTCTCGTACCGAAACCGGCACCTGCCGGACGCTGACCCGGTCTCTGCTGACCATTGCGGTCGCCGAATGGACGGCTGCCCTGCGGACGATCACCGCTTCTCTGGCCATTACGATCACCGAATGGTCGCTGCTGACCATTGCGATCACCGAAGGAAGGGCCATCCTGCGGACGATCACCGCTTCTCTGACCGTTACGGTCACCGAAGGAGCGTGTCCCCTGCGGGCGATCACCGAAGCTGCGGCCACCCTGTGGGCGCTCTGCCGGACGTGCCGGGCGCTCTGCGGCTGGCTTCGCCTGCGCTTCCTTCGCATGCTCTGCGAGGGCCTTCGCGGCTGTGGCTGCCTTTGCAGCTTCTTCCGCCGCCTTCCGTGCGGCCTCTTCCTCTGCAGACTTCCGTGCCGCCTCTGCTCTTGCCTCCTCGGCCTCCTGACGCTTCTGGATCTCATTGAGCTCCTTCAGCGGTGTTACGCGTGCGGTTCCAGGTGGCAGCGGACGACCATTCGGGCTGGCCTTCCGTGCCGGCTTCTCTGCCTCCTGCGACTTCCGTGCGCCCTGAGATGCAGCGGTGCCGAACTTCGAGCCCAGTGGGCGATTTTTATGATTTGCGGAATTCTGCGAATGGAAAACAACAGCAAGTTTCTTTTTCTTAGGCGCATCTCCTGCCTTCGACTTATCCTTACTTCCTTCCCTGCTGTTCATTCCCAAATCTTTCTGGTTATCATCTGACATTCACATTACCTCCGTCAATATATTTGATCATCGCCTGGGCGAAGCCCTGATCTTCAATGCTTATCGACGATCGTTCGGATCGTCCCAGCTGGTGCCCCAGCGTTTCCTTGGTGCCCAGTTCCTGATATGGCACACTGCGATAGGTGGTCATATTTTTAAACTTCTTTTTCGTATTATCGGATGCATCCTCCGGGATGATCACGAGAAATGATTTGCCACTTTTGATGGACTTCTCCACGGCGAACTCACCGCTTTTACATTTCCCGGCCCGCTGACACAGTCCGAGCAATCCATAGATTTTATCTGTCAAGCTGCTCCAGTTCCTCTCTCAGTGTATCCAGGGTCTCCTTCGTGATCGCTTCCTTAAAGGACCGCTCCAGAGCCTTCCGCCGGAATGCCTTCTCGAGGCACTCCGGATTCTTACAGATGTATGCGCCACGACCATTCTTCCGGCCGCTCGGATCGATCGAGAAGCTGCCCTCCGGCTCATGTACGATCCGGATCAGCTCCTTCTTCTCTTTCTTTTCACCACAACCGATACAGGTTCTCTCAGGTACCTTCTTCATCTTCGTTACTCGTTCTCATCCTCCGAAGTCGTCTCGTCGTATGCGATGTCGTCCTCATACTCGCCCTCGGCGCCCTCACTCTGATAGTCGATACCCATCTCGTCGAAGATGCCCTGCTCCTGTGCCTGGGACTCCGACTTGATATCGATCTTATAGCCGGTCAGCTTCGCGCTGAGACGTGCGTTCTGACCCTCCTTACCGATGGCCAGGCTCAGCTGATTATCCGGCACGATAACCATCGCCTCGTTGTTATCCTGATCGGCGATGACCGCGATCACCTTCGCCGGTGACAGTGCGTTCTCGATCAGGTACGCCGGGTTCTCATCATAGTTGATGATATCGATCTTCTCACCGTGAAGCTCATCGACGATGGCGTTTACACGGGAACCGTTCAGACCGACGCATGCACCTACCGGATCGACATCCGGATCGTGGGACATGACCGCCATCTTCGTTCTGGAGCCGGCCTCACGTGCGATTGCCTTGATCTCGACGGTACCGTCACGAACCTCGGCGACCTCATCCTCGAACAGACGCTTTACAAGCTCCGGATGCGTTCTCGAGATCATGACACGCGGACCACGCGGCATATCTCTGACCTCGACCACATACACCTTGATGCGCTCGTTCGTCACGAGGGTCTCGCCCTTGATCTGCTCGTTCTCTGCGAGATAGCCATCGACCTTGCCGAGATTTACGATGACAGAACGTCCGGTATCCCGCTCGACGGTACCAGTCACGACCTCCTTCTCCATGGAGTAGTACTCCTTATAGAGCACCTTACGCTCCTCCTCACGGATCTTCTGTACGATCACGCCCTTTGCGTTCTGGGTCGCGATACGTCCGAAGCTCTTGGAATCCACCTTCACCGGAACGATGGAGCCCAGCGTGTAGGCCGGATTGATCAGTCTGGCATCGGCGAGTGAGATTTCTGTGTTCTTATCGAAAACTTCCTCTACGACGGTCTTATCCGCGATGACGGAATAATCACAGGTGTCCGGATCTACGTTGACACGCACATTATCGGCAGAACCGAAATGGTTCTTGCATGCAGTCTGGAGTGACAGCTCGATCGCCTCGATGAGAGACTGCTTCGAGATTCCTTTCTCCTTTTCCAGTAAATCGAGTGCTTCGCTGAGTTCAGTGTTCATTAGTTTTTACCCCTCCCGGTAAGTGTATCTTCATTTGTATCTTCATGGCTGTCTTCGGAATCCGCATCGGTGCCTTCATCGACCGCCGCTTCCTCCTCTTCAACATCCTCTGGAATCACATCTTCATTGCCAGGCTGATCCTTGAATCCGAGCGAACATACCTCCAGCATGTACTGCTCATCAATGAAATCCTCCTGGTCCAGCCATTTGGAAAGCCGTCTGGATACCTTCGCACAGTCGTTTACGGTCATGTCCACCTCGTCGAGACGATAGATGAACGCACGCAGATACCACTCATTATTTTCATAAGTGAAGGTAACGCTGTCGACTCCGTAGCCCTCCTTAGGACAGAAGCTGTCGAGGTACGTTTTTACTCTTTCAGTATAGTTGCCCTTTGCCTGCATTGAATTTTCCTCTAAACTTAAGTTAAAGGAGCGGGCGAAACGCCTGCTCCTTTAACTAGTCAACAAATACTCTATATTTATAGCACGGTCCTCAGGACAATGCAAGGCTTTTCGTGTGATTCAGCGAACAGCTCAGAGCAGGCCCTGGATCAGAATGATCAGAATCAGTACCGGAAGGACGAACTGGAAGTACGGCCGGATGGCGGCCGGCAGCTTCGGGCCCTCCCCCTTGTTGCACTCTGCGAGGTAGTGATCGAAGCCCCAGCCCCAGCGGCTCACACAGAACAGAAGGTAGATGAGCGAACCGGCCGGAAGCAGGAGGTTTGATACGATGAAATCCTCGGAATCCAGGACGCCACGGGCACCGATGATATGGAGATCTGACCAGAGATTAAAGCCCAGAACGCACGGCACACTGGCGAGCAGCACGAAGATGCAGTTCAGGTAGACAGCCTTCTTTCGCTCCCATCCGAAGTTATCGATGGAGGTCGAGAGCAGATTCTCGAAGACGGTGATGACGGTGCTGAAGCTTGCGAAGCTCATGAACAGGAAAAACATGGAGCCCCAGAGGCGTCCACCCGCCATATTCATAAACACCTTCGGCAGGGTCAGGAAAATCAGACTCGGACCGGCATCCGGCTGCACGTTAAAGGCGAAGCAGGCCGGGAAGATGATCAGACCGGACATGATTGCAACGAAGGTATCAAGCACGCAGATACGCGCAGACTCGCCGACCAGTGTATAATCGTCCGACATATAGGAACCGAAGATCTCGATGCATGCGATGCCGAGGCTCAGTGTGAAGAAGGCCTGATTCATCGCGGCGGAGATCACGGAGCCGAGTCCCTTCAGCATACTGCCGCCGCCCTGCTCTGCGACACGCGCGAGGCTCGGAACCAGGTAGAAGCGTGTGCCCTCCGCCGAGTTCGGAAGCGTCAGGCTGTGGAAGGCCAGTACGACGATGAGTGCGAGCAATGCCGTCATCATAACCGTCGTCACCTTCTCGAGACCCTTCTGAAGGCCGAAGGAGCAGACCAGGAAGCCGACCAGTACGGTCACGGCCATGCTCAGCATCATCTCTTCCGGAGCGTTCATCAGCTTCGCAAAGACCTCATCCGCGGCTTCCGTGCGGATGCCATCGAAGACGCCCAGGATGAACTTGAAGAAGTAGGACAGCATCCAGCCGGATACCGTCGTGTAGTACATCATCAAAAGATAGGAACCAGCGGTCGCAAACCAGCCATGAATATGCCACTTACTCCCCTTCGGTTCCAGTGCCTCATAGGCGCGCAAGGCACTCTTATGCGATGCCCGTCCGACGGCGAGCTCCATCGTGAGCACCGGGATCCCCATGATGACCAGAAAAATCAGATAGAACAGCACGAAGATACCGCCGCCGTTCTGTCCGACGAGATAAGGAAACTTCCATACGTTTCCGATGCCGATGGCACATCCGGCACTGACCAGGATGAAGCCGATGCGGGACTTAAAGCCTTCCCGTTTACCCATAGTGTTTTCCCCCATAAAAAAAGTGTATCTGTCATTCCATATCTGAAACATCGAAGGTAAAGCGATATTTCAGATAAACTCAGACAGATACACTATTTTATACAGTTTCTGATTATTTTGCACTAACCATTTTCAACATTTTTCGTTTTGTCCAGGACAGCCGGGATCTCAGCGAGCGATACGATGCGATAGCGAAGCTCTGCGCGTGGTCCGGTCAGCTCCTTCAGCTTCCGTGCGAGGCGCTGATAGATGATGCTGCAGTCCTCCTTTTTCGTACCGATCAGCAGGAGCAGATACTGGCTCGAGCTGTACTTCGTAAACACATCGCCCTGACGCAGTCCTTCATACAGTGCCTGCTTCAGCGCCTCAGAGCGTGCGTTCAGCTTTTCCGGATTCTGAATCGGCTTTCCCTCGTAATCGACGAGGGTACAGAGCATCATGAAGATGCTGCTGCCACGGCGGGACATATTCCGACGAAGCACATTATAGACATCGATGAAGCTTGCGTACGCACAGTAGTAGGAACCGGTCCGCGGCTCCGTATCCTCACCGCTCTTCAGTGCCGCATCCCGCTTCAGAATATCCGCCTGGATATCTCCGATGTTCTCCGACACGACCTTCAGCTCCTCATAGATGCGGGCGTAGCACTGCACGAGCTCATCCGGAAGTGGAACCTCCAGCTCGTCCAGATAGTAGTGGGCGGTTTTATTATACAGCTCATAGGCTTCCTTCGTCTGTTTCTTCAGAATCAGCGCATCGATCAGCTGAATCTGCCAGCCGCTCTCCGGGTAAATCCGGGCCGCCTGGGCATACAGCTGGTATAAATGATCATAATCCTGCTTTTTACGGTAAAAATCACCGAGGAAGCGTACCAGCTCATCATAGCTTTCCTTCAGTCGGATAGACTCGACGATGACCCAGTTTTCGGTCGCAAAATCCGGCAGAAGCTCGCCCTGGTACAGCGCACCAGCCTGCTCGTAGAGGGCCGCCTTCTCTTCCGGTGCGACGGCCTCCTGGGCCCTCTGACAGAGTCGTCGGAAGTCTGCGAAATCATACGAAAAGCGATAGCCCTCCGGCCGCTCTGGTGTATATATGCCCTTCTTGCCTTCGATATAGCGCTTCCCTGGCATCCCGCTTTTTTTCAGCTGCGTCCGTGCCTGATGAAGCAGATTATTCAGGCTGTTGTTTTCATCCAGCAGCTCCTTATAAGCGAATACATAGTCGATCAGCTCCCGCTTCGCGATTCCGGTCTCATGATGTAAGAAAATCACCTGGATCAGCTTCAGAAAATTCGCCTTACTGTTTTCTCCGAAGTAGAGCTGCTGCCCATCTACCGAAACAGCAAACTGCCCCAGCATCTGTATAACGATACGCTTTTCATCTGTCGGCATACGTCTTCCCGCCCTTCTCTTTCTGATTGAAAGTTCTTATATTTATAGTAGTCGGCTGGAATCAAAAAGTAAACGAAAAAATTAAAAGCGCATCCGTATTTAAGATTTTTACGTATCCGTCATCAGAATACGATGCCCAGATACTCGATCACGAGCCCCCAGAAGACACCGAGCCCATACAGCATGATCGTAATCCGGAGATTCTCATTCGGATGATCATTCGTACGGAACAGAACGAGCAGTCCGACACCGGCACCGACCAGGAGACCGGCCATCATCTGCCCGGCGTTCAGTATCCCCATCAGGTACAGCTGGGTGATGCTGACGGACGCAGCACAGTTCGGGATCAGACCGACGACGCCGGCCAGGAAGACACCGACGATCGGCTTTCCGGAGAGGAAGTGACCGAGGGCCTCGGCACCGATGCCCTCGACGAGGAGCGTGATGATCAGGGTGATGAAGAAGATGAAGCCGGTGATCTGAACCGTATGATGGAGTGCCGGCATGGCGATGCCCATGAAGCCCTTCTGATGATGGTGATGATGATGTCCTGCATGGGCGTGGGCAGCTGCATGCTCGTGACTGTGGTGCTCCTCTGCGACATGACGATGTGTGTGGTCGTCTGCATTGGCCTCGTGCGTATGCGCCGCCTCTGTATGAAGCTCTTCCTCTTCATCATCGTCGCAGTCACAGTGCTCATGCACACAGAGATCGTGAATATGCTTCTCCGGTGCCTTCGTATGGCGGCCATGCCGCATGAAGACGTCGAGCAGGAAACCACTGATGAGGCCCAGGATCGCCTTCGTCGCCAGAATCCGCAGCATCGTCGCCGGATGCACACCCTCCGAGATAAAAATCGGCAGCATCTCATCTGAGGTCGACAGGAAGACGGCGATCAGGGTGCCGACCGAGATCACGCCGCCCGCAAACAGACTGGAGGCTGCCGCCGAGAAGCCACACTGCGGCAGGATACCCACAGCCGCTCCGATCAGCGGACCGAAGTGACCGGCCTTCTCCAGCATCCCCGTCGTATGCTTCTCTGCCTTATGCTCGAGGTACTCCATCCCCATATAGGTGATCAAAAGGAACGGAATCAGCTTCGCTGTATCCAGTACCGCATCGAACAACGCGTCTAAAATCATTTCCATCTAATGTTTACTCTCCTTTATGTCATTCTTTATCGCGTTCTCTAGAATAACACAGGTGTCAACACGTAAATCATCATATGAACACACGTAAATATAAAAAGGGCCCCGAAGGGCCCTGAGTGAAAATTATTTACGAAGAGACGCCTCGATGAGACCGCGGAACAGCGGATGCGCGTTGTTCGGGCGGGACTTGAACTCCGGGTGCGCCTGGGTAGCGACGAAGTACGGATGATCCGAAAGCTCGATCATCTCTACGATATGGCCGTCCGGTGACTGACCGACGAGCTGCATACCGGCTTCCTCGAGCTCTGCGCGGAAGTCATTATTGACCTCATAACGGTGACGGTGACGCTCGGAGATCTGTGTTGTACCATAGAGGGCATGGGCCTTCGAACCGTCGCTCAGTACGCACGGATATGCGCCGAGACGCATCGTGCCGCCGAGATCCGTGACACTCTTCTGCTCCGGCATCAGGTCGATCACCGGATGCTCGGTGTTCGGATCGAACTCCGTCGAGTTGGCATCTGCCCAGCCGAGCACATCCCGCGCGAACTCGATGATCGCAATCTGCATACCGAGGCAGATGCCGAGGTACGGAATCTTATGCTCACGCGCGTACTGTGCTGCCATGATCATGCCCTCGATGCCACGGGAGCCGAAACCGCCCGGAACCAGAATACCATTGACTCCGGCGAGCAGCGTCTCTGCGCCGGACTTCTCGAGCTCCTCAGAATCCACCCAGCGGATCTTCACCTTCGCACGATTGGCGATGCCACCATGCTTCAGGGCCTCCACGACACTGAGGTAGGCATCATGCAGCTGCGTATACTTGCCGACGATGGCGATGACCGTCTCACGGCTCGGATGACGCAGATTCTCGACCATATGTGTCCAGTCGGAGAGATCCGGCTCCGGGCACGGCAGGTGGAGACACTCGAGGACCGACTGCGCGAGATGCTCGTGCTCCATCATGAGCGGCACCTCGTAGATGAACTCCGCGTTCGTGTTCTGCAGTACATGGTTCGCCGGCACATTACAGAAGAGGCCGATCTTCTCACGAATCTCCTGTGGAATCGGATACTCGGTACGGCAGACGAGGATGTCCGCCTGGAGGCCGAGTCGCTGGAGCTCACGTACGCTCATCTGCGTCGGCTTCGTCTTCAGCTCCTCCGACGCATGCAGGTACGGAATCAGCGTCACATGAATCATGATGGCATTCTCATGACCGACCTCCTGCTGGAACTGACGGATCGCCTCGAGGAACGGCTGGGACTCGATATCACCGACGGTACCACCGACCTCGATGATGGCGATGCGGTCCTCGTTCTTGTCATCTGAATGATAGAAATCACTCTTGATCTCGTTCGTGATGTGCGGGATGACCTGCACGGTGTGTCCCTCATACTCGCCGTGGCGCTCCTTGTTCAGGACAGACCAGTAGACCTTACCGGAGGTGACATTGCTTCTGTGATCCAGAGACTCGTCGATGAAACGCTCGTAGTGACCCAGATCGAGGTCCGTCTCCGTACCATCATCCGTGACGAAAACCTCACCATGCTGAATCGGGTTCATCGTACCCGGATCGATATTGATATACGGGTCGAACTTCTGCATGGTAACCTTATAGCCACGGGCCTTCAGAAGACGACCGAGCGAAGCGGCTGTGATACCCTTTCCGAGTCCGGAAACGACGCCACCGGTGACAAATACGTACTTGATCATATGCTCCCCTTTCATGATCCCCCATGAAGCAGGCCAATGCCTCATGCGCCATGCAATCGCCACCCGTATCTGCTACGGCAACGACGCACTAAAAAAGAGGTGACTAACGCAGGGACACTCTTCCTTGTCCCTGTGACGCCATTGCCACCTCAAATCATATTAAATATAGATTCGTTTTCCGGCATCTGCATCCATGCATCGCTCAGAAAATAAAAACACAAAAATAATACCACCGCTCCCCCCGAATTGTAAATACAAAATTTGGCTATAGGCCGGGGACCCGGAGGGGCGGCAACGGAGGCCATACGTAGAGACCGTGTGAAATCAAGCCGGGTCCCCTTAGCGGCACTTGGTACTATTTTCCTTAGCACCCTCTGCAACGCTGAGTTTTCATAAAGAAAACTCAGTGATTGCAGAGGGCCTAGTGCCGCTTAGGGTCCCCGGCTTAGATTGAACCGGTCTCGGAGTACTGTGCCTCCGTTGCCGCCCCTCCGGGTCCCCGGCCTGCCTGAATGATTACATCAATCGGAGCGGAGCGCGTCGATCGGGTTCAGCGCCGCGGCACGACGGGCCGGAAGATAGCCGAAGATGAGACCGATCATCACAGAGACCATGAAGGAGACCAGCACCGAAAGGAAGGTCGGCGAGGCATCGATCCCCATGATTTTTCCGGCAGCACTCGTGCCGACGAAGCCGACGGCGATGCCGATGAAGCCACCCAGGGAGCTCGTGACGGCGGCCTCGATGACGAACTGCGAGAGAATCGTCCGACGCTTCGCACCGAGGGCCTTGCGGATACCGATCTCACGGGTACGCTCTGTGACGGAGACAAGCATGATGTTCATGACGCCGACACCCGCCACTAGGAGGGAGATACTGGCGATGCCGCCCAGCATCATCGACATGGTGCCGATCATCTCGTTCATGGAATCGAGGAGCTCACTCATCGCGGTGACGGTATAGAGATCATCGTCCTTGAAGATCGTGTAGAGATAATCCTCGGAAACACCCGTCGTTTTCGTCGTCGTCGAGTTTTCGTTGCCGACCTTCACGGTCGCGCCGACCGTCACCGTCGGCGACATGTAGGAAAAGTACTGTGACTTATCCTCGAAAAAATCATACATCTCATCCACGTCGACGGAACGAGACCGCAGGTTCGTGATGTTCACCGTGATCCGGTTCGTACCCATCGAGGCGAAGCTCTCCGTCATGTAGGACATCTCGCCGTTTACGATACCGACCAGGATGATGACGGCGGCCACACCGATGATGATACCAAGCATCGTGAGAAACGAGCGCAGTCGGTTCGACCATATACTCTTCAGCGCAAGTTTAAATGAATTTAGCATAGTCCTCCGTTTTTCCATCGAAGACGACCCGGCCGTCCGAGATACGAATCACGCGCTTCGCCTCGAGGGCCAGCGCATTATCGTGCGTGATCATGACGACGGTCGTTCCGTCCTGATTGATATCCTGTAAAAAGCCCATGACCTGGCGGGAGGTTTTCGTGTCCAGCGCACCGGTCGGCTCATCCGCGAGGATGAGCTCCGGATCACCGGCGAGGGCACGCGCGATGGACACACGCTGCTGCTGACCGCCGGAGAGCTGGGCCGGATGCTGCATCCACTTGTCCGCGAGGCCGACCCGCTCGAGCTGCTTCATCGCACGCTTCCGCTGATCCGACTTCGAGAGTCCGGCATAGAGGAGCGGCAGGGAGACATTGTCCACGAGATTATCCTTCGGAAGCAGGTTGTACTGCTGGAAGATGAAGCCGATCTTATGATTCCGGATGGCGGCGAGCTCGTCGTCTGCCATGTGGGAGGTGTCGACCCCCTGAATCAGATACTCTCCCTTCGTCGGCACATCGAGGGCACCGATGATGTTCATGAGGGTCGACTTGCCAGAACCGGACTTGCCGACGATGGCGACGAATTCCCCATGGTAGATGTTTACGCTGATACCGTCGTTCGCATGCACCTCCTCGGAACCCATCTGGTAGATTTTGTAAATGTCTTCGAGCTGCAGGAAAGGCACCTCCCCGTCATGCTCCGGCGGGATATAGGGACCGGCTGCACCATCGACGCCCTGGGCCGCCTGCGCGGCCCGCAGCTTCGCGATTTCCTCGTGATTTTCGGCGTATTCGTCGACTTTATTGATCACACTCATAGCATCACCTCCGTTTAACCCATCGAAGCGCCGCCACCTGGGTTAGCGCCACCCATACCGCCGCGATTACTACTGCCGCCAGCGTTAGCACCACCCATGCTGCCACCACCTGGGTTACCACCACCCATGCCGCCGCCCATGCCTGGCATCATCGTGTCAGTTGAGCTGCTGACGCTGGACTGTGAAATATAGACTTCATCGCCTTCGGAGAGATCACCGGACAGGATTTCGACGTACTCGTCAGAGGTGAGACCCGTGGTGACCGTGACTTCATGGAAGCCTTCTGGCCTGTCAGCACCTGCCGCAGCGGTATCCTGAGTGGAAGGCTCGGCCTTCTTCGACGTCGTGGAATCCTTTACATAGACCTTGTTGCCACGCTGGAGTGCATCCACCGGAATCGCGAGTGCATCCTCCGCCTCATCGAGGATGATCACGCCGGTGACGTTCATGCCCGGGAGCAGATCACCGTACTCCGTCATCGTGACGGTGACCGGATAGTAGGTGACACCGTTCGCCGCCGTACCCTCCATGGACACCTTCGTGACGGTGCCCTCGAAGGTCTGATCCTCGAAGGCATCTGCCGTGACCTCGACCTTCTGTCCGACCTTCACGTTCGAGATATCGAGCTCATCGATGTTCATCTCGAAGGTGACCTCGGAAAGGTCATAGATGACGGCCAGTGCGGTCGCAGAGTTTCCGTTTTGCACATTCTCGCCGACATTGACGTTCTTCGTCGTAACGGTACCGGAAATCGGTGCGGTGATCGTATAGTTTTCGTAATTGTCGGTCGTCGTGTCGAGGTTCGACTGTGCATTCTCGAGGGAGGACTTCGCATCGGAGACCTTGTTCTTGTAGGTCTTCAGGATGTCGCTCGCATCCTCAGCATCCATCGAGAAGATAGCCGTACCGACGCTCACATAGTCACCGGCACTGACGAGCAGCTTCTTGACGCTCACGGAGCAAGACGATGAACATACTGCTTCCGTTCTTCCGTGTACTGATCGACGCGGATGGGAAGATCGTCGACATGGATGGCGACTACTATGATCTGACGCAGGAAGGCTCGGAAGCCGTCCTCGAGGAGCTCGTCAGCGCGGCGACCGCCAGTGAAGAAAAGGTCGGCGACCTCCGCGACTATAATCTCCGCTACTATCGAAGCGGCGCGAGGAAGTGGTCTTACGGAAAAACGCCGGACAGAAATCCGGTGCCGGAGACGGCG
Source organism: Oribacterium sp. HCP3S3_B9 (assembly GCF_052064255.1). Taxonomy (NCBI): domain Bacteria; kingdom Bacillati; phylum Bacillota; class Clostridia; order Lachnospirales; family Lachnospiraceae; genus Oribacterium; species Oribacterium sp. HCP3S3_B9. Next base: position 18,726 of record NZ_JBQHVY010000012.1, on the reverse strand, counting down.
CCGACCGCCGAAGCGACCTCGTCGTCTGCCGGTGAAGACGCCCCTGCAGACAGCGACGGCGGAGCTGAAGTTCACGTGCGGGTCAGACCGGCGGAGGCCGAACCTGCGTCCACGGATGGCCAGATCATCATCTTCATGGATATCTCCTCCGAGATCGCGACGATGCAGAACCTCTACCGGACCTGCGTCATAATCGGCCTCGGCAGCTTCGCCAGCTTCCTCGTCATCAGCATCTTCTTCGCGCGCTGGGCGGTACGCCCGGTCGAGGAAGCCTGGGCACAGCAGCGGCAGTTCGTTTCCGACGCCTCCCATGAGCTGAAGACACCGCTCACCGTCATCCTGACCGATGCGGAGATGCTGAAATCTCCGCGCTTCGATGAAGCGCATAAGGCGCAGTTCGTCGAGAATATCCTCACGATGTCGAACCAGATGCGTGGCCTCGTCGAGAGCCTCCTGCAGCTCGCTCGTGTCGACAGCGGTGCCATCCAGAAGATGCCGCTGCAGACCATCGACCTGTCTGGCCTCGTTTCTGACGAGCTGCTCACCTTTGACGCCCTCTTCTTCGAAAAGGGCCTGACGCTCGCGGAGGACATCACCGACGGCATCACGATCCACGGCTCGCCACAGCACCTGAAGCAGGTCGTCGAGATCCTCCTCGATAACGCGCAGAAATATGCGTCCCCGCAGGGCACGGTCCAGGTGACACTCCAGAAAAGCGGCGCGCACCACTGCCTGCTGAGCGTCTCAGATCCGGGGGACCCGATCCGCCCAGAGGATCTCAAAAAAATCTTCCAGCGCTTCTATCGCATCGACGAAGCCCGTGCGATGAATCACAGCTACGGCCTCGGCCTCTCCATCGCCGAGAACATCGTAAAAAATCATAAAGGCCGTATCTGGGCCGAATCTGCCGAGGGCATCAACACCTTCCGCGTCGAGCTCCCGATGGCCTGATAGACAGAACCTCCGGCGACCAGCCTTTTAGGGGCTGCCGCCGGAGGTTCTGTTTCTTCATGCTTCCTCAAACGCGCAGAGGATATCGTTGTTCACCGGGGTGTAGAAGCCCTTTCGGATCTGTGTGTAATCCTTCGGATAGCGTGCCATCAGGTACATGAGCTTCGTGATCGTCGCCTCGAGGGTCATATCGTAGGCCTCGATGAGATTGAAATCCTTCTTCACCTTCTGACCGACCTGGTAGATTTCCATGTTGGAGCCCTCATTCACGACCTGCGTCGCCATCACGATGAACTTCCCCTTCGCCGCCCACTTCTCCATCTCGGCATAGAACTTGTCGAGCAGCTGGTCCGGGATACCGCCGACGCCGAAGGACTCGATGACGATGCAGTCATAATTATCGAAGAGGTACGCCAGCAGCTCCGGCCGCGAGCCCGGGATCAGCTTCATGATGCAGATCGCATCCGACACTGTCTCCTGAAACTCGACCGGCTTCCGGATCGGCTCATACGGGATATAGCGGATGATATGTCCATCCTGAATCCGCGCCAGCACCGGGAAATTCACACTGTGAAACGCGTTAAACGAGCGCGCCATCATCTTCTTCGCCCGCGTACCGGCGATGACATTGCCGTCGAACACGAGTGACACGTTCTGAGAGTAGCTGTCGCAGGCATAGACGATACTGTCCCGCAGATTATCCTTCGCGTCGGTGCCGTCGATGTTGATCGGCTTCTGAGAGCCCGTAATCACAATCGGCTTCCGCGCATTCTGAATCATATAGCTGAGCGCCGCCGAGCTGTAGGCCATGGTATCCGTGCCGTGCGTGATGACGAAGCCATCGTAGCGGTCGTAGTTTTCATTGACCGCATGCACGATCTGTCCCCAGACCTCTGGTGCCATGTTGGTCGAGTCAATGTTGCAGACCTGGAGCACATCCACGTCGCAGAAGCGCTTCACCTCCGGTACGTAGCTCAGCAGCTCCTCCGCGGTCAGCGCCGGCTTCAGGCCGTCCTCTGTCTTCACCGAAGCGATCGTGCCCCCGGTACATAAAAGCAGTATCTTCTTCACGCTCTCGGCTCCTTTCCGTCCTTAAAGAGACACATCATCTCATTCGTCAGACTGAAATCATCCGGCTGCAGGACGATCTCCTCCCGCTTAAACCAGGAGGCCAGCTTCAGCTCGCTCTGATCCATCGTGATCGTCGGATCGCCATCCACATCACAGAAAAAGCCCATCAGGATATCATCGACGATGCCCCACGGCTGTGACTTATAGTAGCGGATGTTCTTCACCTTGAGCCCCACCTCTTCCATCACCTCCCGCTGCACGGTTTCCTCGAGGGTCTCCCCGATCTCCGTAAAGCCGGCGACGAGCGCGTAGTGCGCGAAGCCGCGCGCATACTTCGTGAGGATGATCTCATCTCCGTGGGTGATGCCGACGATGACCGCCGGCACGATACGCGGATAGATGATGCGTCCGCACTCCGGGCAGCGGATCGCACGCTCGATCTTTCCGAGCTTCGTCCGGGAACCGCAGCTGCCACAGAAACGGTTCTGATGATACCAGTTGCTGAGCTGCAGTGCCGTGCTGTTGATGAACTGGCGCCACTTCGGACCGGCCAGGGACTCGCGCAGATCATGCAGGGTCGCCCGCGTATAGCCCGGAAGGCTCAGCTCGACCTCCGGCAGGAGGAAGTAATCATCCTCGTCCACCGTGAACAGATAGATCAGATGACTCGCCTCGACCGGGATGTTTCCCTGCGCCTGCACCTCCTGAAAGGTCGGGAAGGTGAAGCTCGTCGTATCCAGCATACGCAGTAAGACGGCATCCCGGCGTGCACCGGCGAAGTTCAGTACGAAGCTCTCCGGCTTCGCCGTCTTCGATGGATCGTAGTGATTGATCAGCTTATGTGGGTAAATATCCTGAATCATAGGGCTCCTCCAAATATATGCATAGTTATAGAGATGACGAGATACGATCGCATCCCAGCGCGCAGCAGGGCAATGCTTCTGCCGGCACCCGGTGGCCTCACGCCGGACTGTGTTCTTCTGCCGGATGCTCGATCACCGAGTGTGACAGCCACTTCCCACTCATAAAACGATACAGGAAGAAGGCACCACGTACACACCAGTCGCTCGCCATACCGATCCAGACGGCGATCGGACCCATCCCGCATACACGGATGAGATAGGTCACCATCGCGACTCTCGTGATCCACATGGACAGCGAAGATACGATCATCGTAAATCGTACATCACCTGCGGCGCGTAGTCCATAGGAAGGAAGAAAACTCGGTACCCAGATGAAGATTTTCGAGATCGTGATGAAGATGACCATATCGTAGCAGATCTTCGCGGCCGCCGGCTCCATCCCGGCGAGCCACATCACCGGCTTGCAGGCAACGAAGGTGATGGCACAGGAGATGATGATGATCCAGTTCGAGATATCCATGAGGTGGACGATGTAGTACTTCGCCTCCTCCTTCCGCCCGGCACCGAGTGTCTGTCCTACCATCGTCATGAGGCCGATGCCGACCGCGAGTCCGCCGATCCCGTTGATGTTCTCGAAGATGATGGCCATGGCCTGTGCCGCGATGGCGGTCGTGCCGAGGGTCGATACCGAGGACTGGATGGCGAGCTTACCGAACTGGAACATGCTGTTCTCGATACCGGACGGGATACCGATGGCGAGGATACGCGCGATCATATCGAAATCCGGTTGGATCCGGTAATCCCGCATCACGATGACCTGCTTCGGCTTCCGCAGGAACACGAAGAGGATGATCGCCGCCAGGATACGGCTCAGCAGGGTCGAGAATGCTGCACCGGCGACACCCCAGCCGAAGCCGAAGATGAAGATGGCGTTTCCGATGATGTTCATTACGTTCGAAATCACCGAAACCCTCATCGGGAAGCGGCTGTTTCCACCGGCACGGTAAAAGGCGGCACCGATCTGATAGAGTCCGAGGAACGGGAAGGAGGCTGCGGTAAAGCGGAAGTAGGTTTCCGCCGCGGACAGCACCGCCGGCTCCACGCTGCCGAACACGAGTCGGAGGATCTGCGTGTTCAGGGCCTCCGAAAAGAGCGTGATGACGATGGCGATCGACGTCATCGATAACACGACCTGGCGGGCAGCTGCATTGGCCTTCTTCGGGTCACCGCTGCCGATGTACTGCGAGCAGAGAATCGTGCCACCGGTCGCCATCGCGGAAAAAAGCTGGATGACGAGGTTGTTGATGGAATCTGTGAGGGAAACGGCCGAGATCGCTGCACTGCCGATTCGGGTGACCATCATGGAATCCGCCATACCCATGAAGCTCGAGAGCAGATTTTCGATCATCAGCGGGATCAGCAGCTTCCAGATCGCCGAACGGTCGAACATCATATGGTCCCAGTCGATCTTAGCTGCATCATAAACACGGTTTTTCAGTTTCAGTAATTTATAGTACATGGCCTGCCCCATTCCCTGTAAGCGTTTTCATAGCGTTCATTATAGCGGATTCGAACGCGCATTTCCATAGTCCGGGCAGGGATTTACAGAGCCGCGTCGAGAGCGGGGAGCGTAACCGCTTCCCCGACATCTCATGTCCCCATGACAATAGAAAACCGCCCGGCACACCACAAAAGTGCCGGGCGGTTTTTATATGCGGCAGTGTCCTGGCTGCTTATACCTGACAGCTGCCATCACGAGCGGAAACGTAGCTAGTGCTTCCACCCGCATAGCTAAAGTTTCTGTAGGTTGGAGAGAAAGGGAATCCCACTGTGAGGGGGTCACAGTGTTGATTCACTCCAATGTACAGAGCACTTAAGCGTCTCATGAGACTTCTCCTCGTATTTCTCCTCGATCTGATCGATGAGGATTTCGGCGGCCTTCTGTCCCTCCTCGTAGGCAGGTTGGACGATGGTCGTGATTCTCGGGCTGGAGAAGGAAGCCCATTCGGTATTATCGAAACCGATGATGCCGAGCTTCTGCGGAATCCGATCACGGAGCGGCTGTAATGCATCACAGACCTCCGGAAGTGCCCAGCAGTTCGGAACATACACCAGGGTTGCATCTGTATCCTTCAGATTTCTCTGCACGAAGGAGAGAATATCTGCATGGTTGATCGCGCCATCGCGGATCTCCAGACTCTGGAAGCTGAGACCGCTCTCCGTGATACAGTCGATGAAGCCGGAGGAACGCTCGATACGTGTACTCAGCTTCGACGGATCGGCACCGATCATCAGGAAGTTCCGATAACCGCGCGCGATCAGCTCCTGCATCGCCTTATGGGTCGCCGTATAGTTATCGGTCTTCACCCAGAAGGAATCATCCTCATACACCTTACTGTCGAAGTAGACGAACGGTTTCTTAAGATCCGTGATCAGCTTCGAGGTCTCATGGAAGCCCGGGGTCGGCTGGATGATGAAGCCATCCGCACCGAGGGTCAGCATACGATTCACGTAGCTGGACTCCCGCCTCGGATCATAGCCTGAATTTCCGATCAGCGTCTGGTAGCCATGCTTTCGAGCGGTATCCTCGATCCCCTTCACGATTTTATTTGAGAAGGTGTTCGTGATATCACCGATGATGACACCGATGAGGTTCGTTTTCTTCTGGTTCAGTGTACGGGCAGCAACATTCGGACGGTAGTTGGTTCGGAGGATGATCTCCTGAATCTTCATACGGGTTTCCTCAGACATCTTCTCGGTTTTCCCGTTCAGATAGAACGAAACCGTCGTCTTCGAAACCCCAGCCATCTCGGCGATGTCCTTAATGGTTATTTTTCCATCACGTCCCATCGTCTTCCCCCATTCGACATGCTGCTACAGTTAACTGGTTTAATCAACTGAATATATTTTACTAGTATTTTAACGAAAGTCAACAAAGCAATCAAGCCCTGGCCGTGCTTTTCTGTCATGTCTGTCCATCTTTCACCAGATAACGCCCCTCTGCGTTTAGAGCTTCGATACGGACATATTCACTATCGCTTATCCCGGTCGATGAACTCGAGACTGATGATACCGACCACGATGGCGACGAGGCCGATCAGCAGGATGACGCCCCAGCTCTTCAGGATGTTCTCCACGGTGCCGGCATAGAGCGGATTCTGCATCTGCTTCGCGCAGAGGATATCCATCTTCATGCGGAGATCCGAGGACTGGATGTAATCGACGATCTTCTGCACCTCCGGAATGCTCCGAAACTGATAGATCGAGGCGAAAAGCGCATGGCTCGGCAACGCGTTGTAATCGGCGATAGAGCAGATCGCGACGGTGCCCCAGTGGCTGATGGTCAGCTTCTCAACGAGCTCTGCGGCGCCTCCGTCAAACGGGAAGATGATACCGGCAAACACGAGCTGCACGATGAGCAGGAACGGCATGACGGTCATCGCTGAGGTCGTAGTGCGCACGATGCAGGACACCATCAGTGCGACGAGGTCAGCGGCATAGGTGATGATCCAGAGCGTCATCGCGAAGTCGACCAGGAAGTTTCCTGTGACAATGCTGCCGACCGGGAAGCGGATGCCGTACCAGACATAGATGCCGACGGAAATCAGAACCTGCAGGAGGCAGATCAGCGCCTGGTACAGCATGTGTGCCATGATATACGCACTGATATGGAGTCCCGCGCGGTGCTCCCGCTTGATGATCGCACGCTCCCGGCAGACGACCTGGATGGAATTGAAGAAGCCGTTCCAGATGCAGACGCAGACGAGGGCAAAGGCACCCGCCTGCAGGCGCTCCATATTGGCAAACAGGCTCTTCCCGACGACGAAAGCCACCATGAGTGAGATGATGGCCGACAGCGGGAGCAGTACCCAGTCGTGCTCATGGATGAAGAGACGGAACAGCTTCCCGAGGTAGATCTTCACCTGGGCCGGACGGCGGGTATGCGTCGGTCGATAGGTATCCGCGATGCCCTCCTGCCGTGCCGTCGTGGTCGTGCTTTTCGTCTCCTTCGCGGCTTCCGCCTCACGATAGGCCCGGAAGGCCTCGATATAGTGATCCGCGAGTCCCTCGCCGCCTTCGTTTTCCGGATTGATGGCGAGGATGATGTCCTCCATGGTGTCGCGCCCGAAGAACTGACGCGCCTCCGGAATCGTTCCATAGAAGGCGAGCTGTCCGGTATGCTGACTGTTCTTTGCGAGGACGATGACCTTATCGAAGAGATCGATGACACGGTCCGGCGTATGGGTGATCACCATGACGATCTTCTGCTGATTCGCGATCTTCCGAAGCTGCTCCATGAGATCACGTGCCATGACACCGTCGAGACCGGAATCCGGCTCGTCGAGCACGAAGAGACTTGGGTTTGAGATGAATTCAACGCAGATACTTAAGCGCTTCCGCTGCCCGCCGGAGAGTTTATCGACCAGCTCATCCTTCACCGGCGTTAGGCCGAAGAGCGCGAGAACTTCCTCAACCCGCTTTTTCCGCTCCGCCGTCGGTGTGCCCTCCGGGAGGCGCATCTGCGCTGCATTTGTCAGGGTCATGATGACGGTATCATCGCCACGCAGAAGCTCCTGCTGCGGCACCATACCGATCTCATATTTCATTCGGGAATAGTCCTCATAGACGTCGAGGTCGCCCTGCTTTATCTCCGCATGGGCCTTTTCATAGCCGGTGACGGCATTGATGAAGGTCGTCTTCCCGGAGCCGGAACCGCCGAGGATCAGCACCATGCTGCCCGGCTCGATGCTGAGCTTGATATCCTTCAGGAGCAGTCGCCGCTTCAGAAAGCTGCCGACCGAGCGATTATCGATGTGGATCTGGAGATCGTGGTTCCGGAAGGTTGTGTGGTTGTACGCGAGATAATCGCCGGCGAAATAAAAGACGGTGTCACCGATGTTGATGACGTCGTTCGGCGAGAGGACCATGACGCCATCGACACGCTTCTGGTTGACATAGACGCCACGTTCGGTCTTAACATCCTCCACCTGCCAGTGACCGTAGATGTAGCGGATCAGCGCATGGTGCTCATCCGGCTTCTCCAGGCTGTCCACTTCAGGAGATGAGAGGCCTCGCCCGACATGGCTGTAGATATGGTAAACCGACTGCTCCTTCCGGAGCGGCAGCTTCTTCCAGACGAGCTCACCGTCGAAACGGAGCAGGAACACGAGAATCAGCTGCTCGCCCGCCTTCTGGATGCGGATGATGTCGCCGTTCTGAAGCAGACGGTCCTCTCCCTTTGGCAGCGCAACACCGTTGATGCTCGTCGTGTTGGCATTCGTCAGATTCTCGTAGTGCCACTCGCCGAGATAGTGGGCGAGCTTTCCCTGCGTATGTGCGAGGAAAGGATACTCAAGCGCGATCTCGGCCTGGCTTCTGCGACCGAACAGACGTCGCCGCCCGAGGGTCAGGCCCCTTTCCACCTTAAACTGAACCGATTCGCCGCCGACGCTGATCGCGACGAGCTCTGCCGGCTCCACGAGATCCCGTAAAATATCGCTCATAGCTGCCTCCCGGACATTTCGTCCATCCCTCACTCTATTGTATTTTTATTCACGATTGCAAAATATTTCATATATAATTTTTCGCAAGCTACACTTAATCCGGTTTCGTGCAAAGGATAATAGGCTTCACCCAAAAGTTCCGGTGGGAGAATTCGAACCAGCACCGCCGATGAAAGGCGATAACGCCACTGCATATAGGTGTACACATCTGCCATCCAGTCTGACAGAATCCCATCCATATAATTATTTGTGTTTGGAGGTACCGTTTCTATATCTACCGAATGATAGAGCTGCCTGATTCCTTTATTTAACGCCGACCAGCTACCCTGATCCATCTTCAGGCGAATCGGAGACTTCTCCATGTACAGTTTCACGGCTCCATGAAAATCATGACCGGATTTTATAAATTCATGAAACAAAAAGCGTGTTAATTTCATGACACCACTTAAGTAGAACCTGTCATAAGCATAGTCATCCTTTGAGGGCTCATGCTTCACACTTCTGTTCACCTGATATTTCATCGGTTTATTTTCGTTCAGATGGTAGTACTTATATGCTTGATCATATACGTATTTATTCTTTAAAACATCCTGCACGGTCATGCCACTTGGTTGGAAGCCTTCAAGCTGAATCGCCTTTCTGCGTTTATTAAGAAAAGATTCTACTTCTCTTCTTGCCTGTGCATCATAATCCTGATACTGAATCGTCTCCACTACAGGTTCATATCCTATAAATTTTATAGACTGAAAAGCTCTTTGACTTTTTATAAAAACCTGCTCTCCCAACTCTTCTTTTCTAAAGAAACGTTCAACTTCATCTGCCGTCAGCTGATTTTTCAAAAAGGAATCGATGACTTTGATATAGCTGTCGTCTGCACGATACCCTATGATGACATCATATTCTGCGGTGTCAATTTTATACATATCAACCAGCTTTTCAGCGATATAAAATGTATCTTCATCGATCACTCCGCGATGCGCTGTCACTTCCGCAATCCATGTCAGAACGCCATAGTCATCCAGATGGAGTACATTCAGTTCCTTAATCGGAAGTTCATATGCGTTACAGTATGCATTTTCAGTTCCATTTACCACTGCCCATGCATTCGCTTTATCTTTATCTTCTGTCAAATAGAAACCTGTCCCATAATCATTATCTTCTTTGCCTGCACCAAACACAGGCTGCTCCACGATCTGATCACTGCCATGATAAACAATCATTATTTCACCTCCAATCTGCTATCGCTATTTCACGGTTTCAAGATTCATAATTATATTATAAGCCCTGGTTCAGCGAATGAACCAGGGCTTATAATATAAAAGTATTTTTGTATCTATTTCAATATGCTATTTCGCGTACTGGCTGTACAGGGCGGCATGAGCGGATACGACGTTCCATGCGCCGGAGGTTTTTCCGGTGACGCAGATGTAGTGGCGTCCGGAGGCGGCGGTAAAGTAGGAAGCCGCGCAGTTGCCGGCCTTCGCGACGTAGCCGGTCTTCGCGAAGTTCACCTGCCCGCCGGTCGTCTGTGTATCGATCCGCTTCAGGAAGAGGTTCGAGAAGCTGAGACCAGTGGTTCGCTTATTGTTCGCCTGTGTCGTGTAGCTTCGTGTCGTGAGGATCGTGGCAGCGACACTGTTCTGCGCTGCAGCCCGCATGATGATGGCCATATCTTCTGCTGTCGAGTAGTGGTTATCGTTATACAGTCCGGTGCAGTTTGTGAAGTGCGTCGTGGCGGATATACCAAGCTGCTGTGCCTTCTGATTCATGAGCGCCACGAACTGCTCCTCGGAGCCGGCGATGCGGCGCACGAGGGCGAGGGCGGCATCCGCACCACTCGGGAGGATGAGGCCATAGAGGAGATCCAGCATCGTCACCTGCTCGCCCGCCTTGAAGCCGCAGTTTGATGCCCCCTCCTTCTTGACATAGTCGACGATGTCCTGGGTGATCTCGAGCTTTTCACTGAGATCCGTGATGTGCTCACAGGCCACCAGCAGGGTCATGACCTTCGTCATGGACGCCGGATACATTTTCGCGTTGCCGTTCTTCTCAGCAACCACTAGGCCGGCATCTGCATCGACGAGGATCGCGAAGTTCGCGTTCACCTCCGGCTTCAGGGTCATCGCGGTCCGCAGGAAGCCCTTAGACGGCTGCTGGAAATAATTCGTCGTCTGCTGTGTTGCCGCGGCGATGGTCTGTGTGCTCTGCTGCGCGGAGGCCGCTGCCTGTGCAGTAGCTGAACTCTGCGCGGTCTGATTTGTGGCTGCCGTACTGCTCTGCTGTGCAGAAGCCGCTGCCTGGTTGGCGGCACTGTCTGCGGTCGTCGACGTCGTCTGGTTCGCTGTGTCTACCGCGGTGCCTGTCGGGCCGGTGAGGCCGGTCAGAGTGCTCATGGCATCGGTGCCCTGCACGACCTGTGCGCCTGCGCTGCTGACTGACGCAGCGGTTTCCGTCGTCGTGGCGGTTTCTGCACCTCTGTTCTGGACGCCGGCAGCGGCCGACGCTGCGAGCGGCCCCTCATCTGTGATTTCCACGAAGGTACTGCTGTCGGCCAGCGCGGTGGTGGACAGACTGGTCGCACTGAGCGCGGCGATCAGGAGTCCGGCGACGATACGATTTCTATAAAAATGATGTCTCATAAAGCTCTCCCGGATAAAATGTATCCTTATCTTACCACAGGAAGCCCCGTGATTTTCTTACTAAAACTTTACAGTTTGTTACGATTCAGGCAGGGCCCCGGAGTGACTACCGTTTCCTCTCACCGCGTCGTCGATTATGACCGGAGGAGGCGGTTTTCGTGGTGGTCTTCCGTGGGCGGATGAGGCAGCTCGGGTCGAAGCCGATGAGGTCTTCACGGTGCTCCCGGAGGAGCGCTTCCTTTACGAGCTCGTAGTTCTCCGGATTCCGGTACTGGATGAGAGCACGCTGCATCGCCTTTTCATGCGGATTTCGCGGCACATAGACCTTCTCCATCGTGAGTGGGTTGAGGCCGGTGTAGTACATGGTCGTCGAAACGGTGCCAGGGGTCGGGTAGAAATCCTGCACCTGCTCCGGGATGTAGCCCATGTCGCGGATGTACTCCGCGAGCTTGATCGCATCCTTCAGTGTGGAGCCCGGGTGACTGGACATGAGGTACGGCACGATATACTGCTTGAGTCCCAGCTCGCGGTTGATTTTCTCAAATTCCTTCACGAAGCTGTTATAGACCTCGACCTTCGGCTTGCCCATCTCCTTCAGTACGCCGTCGGAGACGTGCTCCGGTGCCACACGCATCTGACCGGAGACGTGATACTGGCAGATCTCGCGGAGAAACTCCTTATTCGGGTCTGCCATGAGGTAATCGAAGCGGAAGCCGGATCGGATGAAGACCTTCTTCACGCCCGGCAGCGAACGCACCTCGCGGAGCAGCTTCACATAGTCGCTGTGATCGACCTTCAGGTTCTTACACGGCTCCGGCCAGAGACATTTGCGACCGACACAGGTGCCTTTCGTGAGCTGCTTCTCGCAGGATGGTCCACGGAACTCGGCGGTCGGGCCACCGACATCGAAGATGTAGCCCTTGAACTCCTTATCCTGCGTGATCTCCTTTGCCTCCGCGAGAACGCTTTCGTGGGAGCGGCACTGTACGATACGTCCCTGATGCATGGTGAGGGCGCAGAAATTGCACTCGCCGAAGCAGCCGCGGGCCTGGGTGATGCTTTCCTTGATCTCACCGAAGGCCGGGATGCCGCCTGCCGCATCGTACATCGGATGCCATGCACGCATGAACGGAAGCGAGTAGACATCATCCATCTCGAGCTGGGTGAGCGGTGCCGCCGGCGGGTTCTGTACGACGAACATCGCCCCATCGTAGCATTCGTAGATACGCTTCGCAATGATCGGATCTGTGTTCCGGTACTGGATGGCGAAGCTCTCCGCGTACTTCCGCTTATCGCTGCTGATCTCCTCATAGTCCGGGAGGCGGATGGCATCGTAGATCTCATCCTCGTAGCGTGTTTTATAGACCGTACCGGAGATCCAGGTGATGTCCTTCACCTCGAGACCGGAGTTCAGGGCATCTGCGATCTCGACGATACTGTGCTCGCCCATGCCGTAGGACAGAAGGTCGGCACCACTGTCGAGGAGCACGGAACGGCGTACGCGGTCGGACCAGTAGTCATAGTGTGCGAGCCGACGCAGACTCGCCTCGATACCGCCGATGATGATCGGAGTATGCTTATAGCTTTTCCGTATCAGGTTACAGTAAACCGTCACCGCGCGGTCTGGACGCTTGCCCATGACACCGCCCGGTGTGTAGGAGTCGGTCTTCCGATGATGCTTCGCGACGGTGTAGTGATTCACCATGGAATCCATGTTGCCGCCAGACACGAGGAAGCCGAGCCTCGGCTCCCCGAACTCCATGACGGACGAAGGATCGTTCCAGTCCGGCTGCGGCAGCATCGCGACCTTATAACCGTGTGCCTCGAGCACACGGGAGATGATGGCGGGCCCGAAACTGGAGTGGTCCACATAGGCGTCACCCATCACATAGACGAAATCCGGCTGTGTCCAGCCACGCTCCAGCATATCCTCCCGGTTGACCGGTAAAAATCCTTCGTACATAGAAATCTCCGTTAAATCAAATGGTAATCGGCTTTGCGCCCTCTTCGATCGGGCATACGTAGCCGCTCTCGGTGCGCTTCTCAAACTCTGCTCTCGCTTCCTTCAGCAGCTCCGGCTTCTCATAGAGGTCGATAGCGCTGAGCGCGAGGACCTTACCGGCGAGAAGCAGGGCCTTGTGGCCGATGCTCGAACCGCCGCAGGAAACATTCTGCCAGCTGTGGCCTGGTGCGCCGCTGACGAAGCCTGCGCATTGGATCTGAGCCGTCGGTGTCTGCCAGGAAACATCCCCGACATCCGTGGAGCCGGCGCAGAACGCCGTGCTGTGGTAGAGCGGCATGAGGTAGTTGTTGATCGGTATCGTACCGTGCTGTGACTTCTCCTCACTGTATGCCCGAATCTCCTCGTCGAGGGTCGGTGCGAAGCCCGGTGCAGTATTGACCGGACAGGTCGCATGCACCTTTCCGGCAAATGCGAGCTCCTCCTCGGTATAGGTCGGAAGCTCTACCTGCGCGAAATTATCGTAGAGTACCTTCTCCAGTGCGAAGTTCGGCACCAGATCCGCCGTACCATCGATGAAGGTACGCTCGAAGGTTGTCTCGGTCATCAGGGCTGCGCCCTCCGCGATCTTATCCACACGCTTCTGAAGCTCCACACAATTCCGTACCTTACCGGCACGCACCATATAGAGCACCGTCGCATGATCCTGCACGACATTCGGTGAGATTCCACCGGCATCCGTGATGGCATAGTGCACGCGGCACTCGGACTTCATGTGCTCACGCAGGTACTGCACGCCCGTGTTCATGAGCTCCACCGCATCCAGTGCCGAGCGGCCATTCTCCGGATCGCCGGCCGCATGCGCGGAGCGTCCGTGGAAGGTATACATAACCTGAATCGTCGAGTTGTTCGTACCGGTCTTCACCTCATTGACATCCTCCGGATGCCAGCAGAACGCCGCATCGAGGGCGCGCCACATGTTGTCACGCGCCATGAAGGCCTTCGCCGCACCGCCCTCTTCACCCGGGCAGCCATAGAAGATTACTGTGCCCTCGTGACCACTCGTCTCGAGGTAGTTCTTCACCGCAAACGCCGCGGCCAATGCACCTGCACCTAACATATTGTGGCCACAGCCGTGCCCAGCGCCACCCTCTACGAGCGGCTGATGCTCCGTCGCACCACACGCCTGACTGAGACCGGACAGTGCATCGAACTCACCGAGGATACCGATGACCGGATGACCCGAACCATAGCTTCCCGTGAATGCCGTCTCGATCCCATCGACACCCTTCTCCACCGTGAAGCCACCCTCCTCGAGCACCTTCTCATAGTACGCCGCACACTGGAACTCCTTCAGACTGAGCTCCGGATGCGCCCAGACGTAATCCGCCACACCAGTAAATATATCCTTATGCTGCTCGATAAACGAAAGAGCAGCCCTCTTCTGATCCTCCATGATGAAACCCTCCTTATAAATTTTCATATAGTAGTATATACAAAAGCGACGCCTGCGAAAACAATGCAAACGCCGCTTTGTTATAAAATCAAACCTCGAGGACCTTCCCGAGGAAGTCCTTCAGACGCGGGCTCTCCGGATGCTCGAAAATCTGCTCCGGTGTCCCCTGCTCGACGAGCTTACCATCTGCCATAAAGATCACGCGGTTGCCCACCTCACGGGCGAAGCCCATCTCATGGGTGACGCAGACCATCGTCATGCCTTCGTGTGCAAGTTCCTTCATAACCTCGAGCACCTCGCCGACCATCTCCGGGTCGAGCGCACTCGTCGGCTCATCGAAGAGCATCACCTCCGGGTTCATGCAGAGTGCACGCACGATCGCGACACGCTGCTTCTGACCACCGGATAACTGCACCGGGTAGGCCGCCGCACGATCGCGGAGACCAACACGCTCCAGGAGCTCCAGGGCCTTCTTCTCGGCCGCCTCCTTCGACTCGTGCTTCACGATCATCGGTGCGAGGGTCAGATTCTCGAGGATCGTCTTGTGTGGAAAGAGATTGAAGTGCTGGAACACCATCCCCATCTTCTGACGGTATTGATCAAGATTGATCTTCTCGTTCACGATGTCCTTATCTTCGAAGATGATACTTCCATCGGTCGGCGACTCGAGGAGGTTCAGGCTCCGGAGGAAGGTGGACTTACCGGAACCGGACGGTCCGATCACGACCATGACGTCGCCCCGGTTGATATCGATGTCCAAGCCATCGAGGGCCTTGATCTTTCCGTAGTTATAGTACATTTTCAGGCCACGGACCTGAATCATTGGCTTATCGGTTGTCACTTTGACGCATCCTCCTCTCAATGTACTCGATGATCTTACTGGTCGGGAAGCACAGGCAGAAGTACAGTAAGGTCGCCATAATGAGCGGCTCTGCGATGATGAAGGTCGCGGACTGTACACTCTTTACGTTAAACATGATGTCCTGTACACCGATGGTGTAGCAGACAGACGACTCCTTGATGATCGTCACGAATTCGTTCGCAACGGCCGGCAGGATGTTCTTCACCGCCTGTGGCAGGATGATATGGAACATAGTCTGGGACTTCGTCATGCCGAGGGAACGAGCCGCCTCGGTCTGTCCAGCATCGACGCCCTCGATACCACCACGGATGACCGCACTCATATATCCACCGGAGTTGAGTGCCATCGCGACGGCTGCCGGGAAGAAACGCTCGAACTGGATGAAGCCGAAGAATGTGAATTTCGGCAGGGTGACGAATCCGAAGATGATGTAGTACACGAGGAAGATCTGAACCAGCATCGGGGTGCAACGTACGAATTGGACGTAAGCATTAGCCAGCAGATGTACCGGATTGAACGCGGCGATGCGGTCATAGCGCTTTTTCTTCTGAATATCCTCCGTCTTGATCTTCTCGAGATGACGGAACGGACGTACATCCGACAGCAGCATCAATGCAAGTAAAAATGCAAGGATGAAGCCGAAGAATACGGTACAGGCTGCCAGAAGGATGGTGACGATCATTCCCTGCTGGAACATGGTGCCGTATTGAAATAACTTCTCAAAATTGGCCCAGCTAATGGTCATAGGTAAATCCTGCCTTTCATAAGTAGTGATATGTATACTCTACATCGCGATGTGCTTTGAGTATATACGTAGGACGCTGAATGTGCATTTATTATAAGAAACATGGCGCATACGGATCATCGCGAAACGCATGTGTATTTTCCGCTGTCGTGCACCTCAGCATGCTGAGTATAGACTCAAAAATCTCCCCGGGGAAGCCCCCCGGAGAGAAAAGAATCAGTTTTTGTGTCGCAGTCCGCGTTTAGTTGGAAGCAACCTTGCCATCTGCGTCGAGCTGACCCTCATAGACATTGCCCTCATCCGATGCAAGCTCCTGAGCGTCGGCTACGTACTGGTCCATGGAACCATCAGACAGTGCGTTGTTGATGACGGCATTGACAGCCGGAAGGAGGTCGCTGCCCTTCTTAAGAGCGATGGCAGAACCCTTCGTGTCGTACGGAACATCCCATGCGATTTCGAGCTCCGGATAGTTCTTGATGTACTGCTCTGCGACGGCGGTCTCGATGAAGCCACCTTCGAGCTTACCGGAAACAAGCTCAGAAACGATATCGGTTACCTTTGCGAGACCGATGATGTTTGCATTCGGCGTGTTCTCCTTTGCGAGATCCATCTGGATGGAACCGTTCTGTGCACCTACCGGAAGCTTATCAAATGCAGCATAGTCCTTATACTTATCATGATCTGCCTTGCGGATGACGAAGGACTGACCACCCTTGTAGTAAAGGTCGGAGAAGTCGAAGGTATCTGCACGCTCCGGGCTCGGGGAGAAACCAGCCATGCCGAGGTCGACGTTTCCGCTCTGAAGCTCCATGAGGATGCCATCGAAATCCATCGGTACGAACTGAACTTCGAGGCCGAGATCCTCAGCGATTCGCTTTGCGAGTGCGACATCGAAGCCGGAAAGCTCTGGTGTGCCATCGGCATTGATGTGGTAGAACTCATATGGTGCGAAGTCCGGAGAGGTCGCAACGGTCAGCTTGCCAGCGTTTACGGTCGTGAAATCCTTCGGAACTTCGACGATCTCTCCGTTTCCCTCTGCAGCGCCCTCGGACGCTGCCTCCGTAGCAGCAGTGGTGTCCTCTGCTGCGGCGGTCGTCTCTGCAGCGGCAGCGGTGGTGGCAGCCTCGGTCGCAGCGGCGGTTGTCGTCGCCGGTGTGCTGGATGATCCGCAGGCTGCCAGAGAAGCAGCTGCGAGAACAGTGGTCATCAGAATAGCTAAGTTCTTCTTCATAATAATCCTCCTCAAACCGAATCATATATTAAGGTTATAAATCAAAAGCGTTTTCATAACCTCTCGCTTTTTGACTATGAGGAGATTATAATCCATTTTTCAGAGAATGCAAGTATTTTTATGCATCAAATTGTATTTAATCGCATTCTTATGCATGCTACTCATGAATAAATGCATTTATACATGCATATTATGCAATCTATACAAGTCCTTTCACTCGCGACGGTCTTCTGCCGCACATCAGCTAAGAGTTACATTGGTTCAGACGTGGCTCGGCGGACAGCCGTCGGAAGCACAGTACTACGTTTGAACAATACAGCTAAGGAATATCATCCGGATGCAGGTCTTCCTGCTCCGGTGAGACTGCGCCGTTTTTATGGATGTGCATTATTTTGAAATTTTCAGATCTTCGAGGTATGCGTGCCGGCCATCTTCCACCCGGAACACGCGGATCTCACAGTTCCGCGGCTTCGGTCGCCAGTAGATCCCGTTTTTCCGATCCATGAGGTATCCGCTGAGGGCCCGCATGATACCGCCGTGACAGGCGATCAGCACATGCTCATAGTCCTTCTGCTCCAGCTCCTCGAGAAACGAGCGGCTCCGTGCGACAAGCGATGCGATGCTCTCCACCCCGTCCTTCTCCGGGCACGGAAAAAGCTCCGGCAGCGCCCAGTACAGCGACATCGGCAGACTCATCTTCGTGTACCCCTTCTTCTCGAAGCGCCCGAAGTCCGCCTCGATCAGCCGCTCATCGATGATGACCTCATCCATCGGTATGTCGCCCATGATAGCGCCCGTTTCGATCGCACGCTGCAGAGGACTCGCATAGACCGCATCGAAGTGCATATCCCCGAGTTGCGCCCGCGCTGCCCGTGCCTGGGCACGGCCCGTCTCGTTCAGCGGCTCATCCGTCCGCCCCTGCATAAGATGCTGCTTATTCAGATTTGTCTGCCCATGACGCGTTAACCAGATGGTCATAGAGAACCTCGCTTTCGTTTTCTTCATTATAATATTTCTATACTATAGCGTAGCTTGCGTGGTTAATACAGTTATATTTATCTCTGATTATTCAGGTAACAGGTTACTGTTCATTCGCAGCTCGGCGGACGGCAGCCGAAGGTTCAAAAACTTATATGAATCCAGTCGTCTTTTAGACTGGATTTTCTGCTTGCAGGAGGTATATTTTCGGCAGATGCAGGCGACGATCTACATGATTCGATAATTTACGATTTTGTGTATATGAAAGATGTGCTCGAAGCCGGACTCAGAAGAGAAACTATACACGGAAGGACTTTTTCAGAAATCGTGTCTATGAAAATTACGCTCCGAAACTGGATTCAGGAGAGAAACTATACATGGAAGGACTTTTTCGGAAATCGTGTCCATGAAAATCGAAATCAGATGCTGATTTTCGCTGTCAATCGCCGATTAAATATACACGATT
>NZ_JBQHVY010000011.1:0-78047 GCF_052064255.1 Oribacterium sp. HCP3S3_B9 | reverse complement strand
TTAAAATTTCTTTTTGTCATTCGCTTGCGATGGAGCTTTGTGTCCGTTTCGCTTGCGGCGACAGTTGCATACTTTAACAGACAAACCAGGGCATGTCAAGCGTCATTTTCAACTTTTCAAAAAAATTCCCAAAGCAATTCAGGGTACCCGGAGGGCTGTCATCGGAAGCACAGTACTCCGAAGCTGGAAGACTCTAAAATCCTGCCCTTAAGAAGTACTAAGCCCTCTGCAATCGCTGAGTTTTCTTTATGAAAACTCAGCGTTGACAGAGGGTTCCATGGAGAGATAGCACTATGTACTTCTAAAGGGCAGGATTTTGATTCTTCACAGCTTCTACGTATGGCTTCCGATGGCAGCCCTCCGGGCACCCTGAATCCGCTCAATGCATATTAATATCAATGGTCTGATATGGGATCACGACGTTGTGTTCGTTGAATGCCTTTATAATCTTCTCCCGGAGCTCGCTGCAGGCGCGGAAGTTCTCGTCGACGCTGTGTGTCCACACAGTGAACTTAAATACGACGCCGTTCTGGCTTACGCGGCTCATCGCAATCGTGACGTCTTTCCTGCTGACCTCCGGCTGGCTTTCGAGTGCCTGGCGGATCAGGGAACGGACGAGATCGAAGTCAGATTCATACGCGACCTCGAACTCGAGGAAATTACCTGTACCCTCCACGTAGTCAGCATTGACGATCACTGCCTGATCCACGAGGCTGTTCGGAATGATATTGCTCTGTCCGTCATAGCTCTGGATCACGACATGACGGAAGGTCATATCCTTCACGATGCCTTCGCAGATCTGCGTGCCTCCCTGCAGGAGCTTCACCTTCTGTCCGATTTCGAGTGGGCGGGAGGCAGACAGCATGAAGCCGGAAATCACGTTTCCGAGAGCCTGCTGCGCCGCGAAGGTCGAGACAGCGATGATCAGGGTACCACTTTGCAGGATAACGGTACTGATCTCGCGCGCCATGTCAAACTGTGACAGCACAGAGTAGATCGCCGTCGCAAGGAGAACGACATACACCACGCTGTTCAGAAACTTATAGAAGATACTGTTCTTCCGCCGATTGATTCTTCGGAAGATGCGATTCGTGATGGAAATCAGCCCTGCAAACACCACGACGATGATCGCGATCGTAATCAGTTTATCGAGGTGCCCCTCTGCCATGATATATTCTTTCATTCCGCCTCCCTGTTTCGTGTCACATGTTGCACAGCGATCGTTGTTTCACCGCGGCCACAGTCTGCTTCTTTCGTCGAAGCAAAGCCCACGCCAGGGCATGCTGATGTAGACATTGGCCTACGCGTGCCTTTCTGCCTCTTCATACGCTTCGTCGGGGATGCCAATGTCTTCGACCAGCACCCGCCCGGCAAAGTTCTGTCCGGCGCCGCACACGAGGCCGGTCTTGTTCCGTCCGAAGGTGATGGTTACATCTGCTTTTATGCCGCAGCCCATGAGCTCACCCGTATCGGTATTGATACCGGAGGGTGCGTCGATGGCGAGCACGAATCCATGCCTGCGGCGATTGGCCTCTTCTATAAACGTGCGGTAGTCGCCCGCGATTTCTCGATGCAGGCCAATGCCGAAGATACCATCGATCTGGATGTCGTCGTCCGGAAGTCTGTTCGCCCGAAACAGCGATGCATCGTCCGCGGCAGTATCAACGTCTGGATGATACATCGTCACCGTGCCACCCGCCTGCTGAAAATGGCAGAGCTGGTAGAGAAACTCCCAGCTGGCTTTCTCCAGGTTTCCGACGATGTAAACCTGCGGCTGGTAGCCCTCCCCGAGGAGCATACGTGACGCGCAGACACCATCCGCGCCATTATTGCCGACGCCACAGAGCACGGAAATCTTCAGATGATCGCCGTCCGACTCGGATCTCTTCGGATACGCGCCACCGTTCGCACCGCCTTCGTTTACCATGATCGGCGCAGCCGACTGCAGATCATGTTCACCGCAAAGTGGATAGTGCTTCATCACGTATTCCGCGACTTTACTGCTCGCCGTCTCCATCAGCGTGAGCGACTTCAGCCCCATCACGTCCATCGCATAACGATCGGCCGCCTTCGCCACCGTACCCGTGATGCAGGATGTTTTTATATTATGATTGCTCTTTTGCATATCTATTCCACTTCCTATAATCAGAATACTACTTCCATGTTATTTTATCATAGATTCTTTTCGGAGAATACGCGGACATGAAGTATTCTGCCCGCCGAAGAAGCGTAGATACAGTGCACGCATCATCGCGTCTTTCCAGCGTTTACATCATTCCTGTTTTTCGTTCATTTGATACAACGAAAAGCCCCGCCAGTTTATTACGTGCTGACGGGGCTTTGCAAGTGGATCATGCCTGCTCCACGAACTGTATAAATGTATTGTCAGATTTCCCGCTCTGCTTCATTGCATGCAGCAGACAGGACGGCCTTTCAAGCTGTTACATTTTCGGAAGCATCGGCTTCACCTTCCGAAGGACGATCATCACGAGGGCGAGGGAAATCACACGGTCAAGGTAGTCCGTGAAAATCTGCACGACGAAGATCGCGCCGGTGAGACCGAGCGGCGTGTGGGACAGGGCCGCAACGATGGCAGAGGATCAAGACGAGGTGACACCACCGAAGAGGATCGCGTTGATGATCGCGCAGACGATCGTGCCCGGCAGGGTGATGAGAAACGCAGAGAGCAGAAGCATGAAGCCGACGCTGTGGATCCGCTTCAGCACGAAACCGGCGGTGAGGCCGAGGATCATACCGACCGGCGCGAAATAGAGCGAGTAGATGTCACCGGTGAAGGCCATGAGGATACCGGAGATCATCGGCGGAAGCACGCCGAAGGCCGGTCCGAACATCGCGCCGATCAGGATCGTACCGATGCTGTCGAGGTAGATCGGCAGGTGCAGGGCGAGGGCCAGCTGGTCACCGATATAGTTGATGCAGATGGCCATCGCGACCATAGCGATCTTCGCGGTAGTGAATTTCATATTTACTACGCCACCTGTCTTTACACTTGTTGATTTCATATTATTCATACTATTCTCCTTCCGATGTCCGTACCCGAATGTGCGTGCTTCCGCGATGACGATACACTTATCCACAAATTCGTTTCAGTTTATCTACGCTCAATTTTCATCGTTCCCAGGATGCTGTGAGGTTCATATCGCTTTTTCGGACAGTTTATAAAAATTTAATTGGGTCAGACCCCATTAATTTTTTCTTAAGCCGTCAGATGAGGGTCGGCAGCAGCGGGCACTCCGCGGCGGTTTTCCCGACGAGCCGCGGCAGGAACAGCCGCCAGAATTTCGCGACATCCACCTCGGTCATGATGTCCGCATTGGCCGGCTTCTGGTAGAAGGACGCGACGTCTACGACAGACTGACCGATGGAAATCCCGCCGGTCTCGATGTCGGTGTAGGCCGCGAAGCCCGAGGTGATCGTCGGGTCGAGGAAGGCCGCGACGGCGAGCGGATCGTTGATGACACAGCCGATGATGCCCTCCCATGCCCAGTGAAAGTCGAAGTAGAACTTCGTGATCTTCCGCACGAAACCTCCGACCTCCGGATGCAGGAGCTCCATGTACTCGAGCAGCGTCGGCGTCAGCACGATCTGCCGCGTGACGTCGAGGCCGACCATGCGGATAAGCTTCGGGCGCTTACCTTCGCTTCGGCCAATGTCTACACTCGTATTCGAGCGCTGCAGCGTGTCTGCCGTGATGCCAGTGGCATCGGATGCACTGCAGGATGCCTTCGCAGATGCAGGTAACGACCGCAGCTCGATGTTCGGAAGGAAGCTCTCGCCGAGACCGTCTGCGCCGTGCGTATCGAGTGCGCTGATATAATCACGCTTCAGGGGCCGGTCCGCACCGAGATAAACTGGCACATCCTCGCGGTCGAGGAAATGAAGCACCTTCCGCGCGTTCCCGTACCCCATCTCGAGCGGTGCATTACCCGTGACGATCGTGATGCCGCGCACATCCAGCTCCGGACTCGAGAGCGCCAGCATGATCGCGAGGGAATCATCGATCCCCGGATCACAATCCAGAATTACTTTTCGCTTCATAGATCACCTTTCACTTTTAAAATTCGCAATAAAAAATGACTGATCCTGCATCTCGTTTTTCTCCGAAAAACGAGATGCAGAACCAGCCAATTACAAAAATAGCTTATGCTTCTCACGAAACATAAGCAAACTTAAGAAAACACTTTACGTGTCCATCCTTCTGTATTTGCCTAGTTTTTTATCCTGGGAGGTTTTCGAACCAGTGTATAACGCGAAATAGAATACTACATGCATAGAAAATAAGCAAGGAGATTTAGAGGGCTTCCCATAAGCGATTTACCTAGCGACTTCCCTTGCAGGAGATTTACAGGAACTTCGGCAGACCCTCTCCCATGTAGGAAATTCAGTGAACCAACCATGCACCTTTTACTATCCTATCACTATTCGTTACATATTTTTTCCTGCATCAGCATTTTTTCCTTGCTTACATCCATAAATAAATCCCTCATCCTATGCGATAAGAACAGCACAGGATGAGGGATTGTAGAGTTTAAAGATAAGTTTTCTCTAACATACACCGAAAAATATATACTATTTCAGAAAAAATCCAGTATATAGAACACAATATAATCCACACACAAATCTTCAAAATTTCGGTTTCCTCTTTTCCAAAAAAGCATCGAATCCTTCCTTCTGGTCCCGAGTACCGAAAGCAGCTGTCATATACCCGAGTTCGATATCTTTTCCGATGTCAATGCTTACATCTTCCGCCGAAACCATCGCTGCTTTCGTAAGTGCAAGTGCGGTCATTGATTTTTCAGCAATTACTTTCGCTTCCTTGATAACTTCATCCCAGAAGTCATCAAGGCCCACCACTCTATTTACGATACCCAATTCTCTTGCTTCTTCTGCAAAGATTCTGCGACCGGTAAAAATAATTTCTTTCGCGGTACTCATACCAACGCACTTCGGAAGACGTTGAGTGCCATTAAAGCCCGGCACGATTCCTAAATTTAGTTCCGGAAAAGCAAATGAAGCTTTTTCATTCGCGATACGGATGTCGGTCGAAAGGACAAATTCGAATCCACCACCAAACGCATACCCATTAACAGCAGCAATTGTTGGTTTCGACAGCGTTTCTATATGGCGAAAAAGTGCCGCACCTTTTCTTGAATAGTCAATAATTTCAAGCCCTGTCTTCTGACTCATTTCATTGAGGTCCGCACCAGCAATAAAGGATTTTCCTTCACCTGTAAAAACGATCACCCTAACCGTCGGATCCGCCTCAACCCGATTAATCACCTCTTCTAAATTCGAAAGCAGTTCGCTGTTCAGTGCATTCATGGCTTCTGGTCGATGAAAGGTTATAGTCGCAATACCATCCATCTGATTCACCACTATATATTTCATATTTTCCACGCCCCTTCAGTAAATTATAAATCGCAAAATCAATCCCTCTGTCTAATTCTTACGTTTAGAACAAATTCGCAATCAGTGGGTAGCCAACGAAAGCTGCAACAAGTGCGGTGACCAAAACAGCAATAAATCCATATTTGATAATCATAGAGGACTCGCTGTACTCATCGCCGTGAAGCATCGCAATCGGCGCAAAGCTGGAAGGCATCATGTACGCGCTGGATCCAGCGAAAGTTGTGACAAGCGAAATCGCCATCGGGTTCAACCCCGATCCGGCTGCCATTGCAACCGCACACCCAACGCCTGTCATCACCGTGATAGTCGGTACATTTGCCGCAAAATTCGTCATGAGTGTCGTCACTAGTGCAATCAATAGTACGATTAAAAGCGGAGAAATATTCTGGATTAGAGGGGTAATGTTTTCGGTGATAAATGACGTCAGTCCAACTTCCGGCTTACTTACCGCACCTCCCAGAAGCACCCCAACGCTAAGGAAAATGATGATATTCCACGCAAAGCCACGTGTCAATATATCCTTCAGATCAATCAATGGTTCTTCGTCAATGCTTATAACCGACATCAAAACAACCGAAAGAATCGCCCAAAACGTGATGCCAAACGAATTCAAAAGTTTAATTAGCTGCGCCTGGGAACCGATAAACATCTGCAGCACACCCGGAAGCATCCAAAGAATCACTGTACCAAAGAAAATCGCCACAACGCTCTTCTCTCTCAGGTCCATCGGTTTCTGCTCTTCGAGAACTTTATTGATGTCAAAAGTTTCGAATTTACTCATATCTGGTTTCAAGCTCAGTTTCAGAATCACCGCCATTAGCAGCATAAGCACTATAGCCACTGGAATTCCGAACGCTAGATACGTAAATAGATTCAGCACTTGTCCGGTTGCGCCTTCGTAGATTCCGATACCGAGAATAGCAAGCGAGTGGGAAATTGGTGTTGCCGCACCCCCGATGTTGACAGAGAATACAACTGCCATTGTCAATAGTTTCGGATAGGAATCGCCTGGCTTATAACCGAGCTCCTTAAAAATGCGTGCACAGAAGCTTAAAAAGAACGCAGTTACCGGTACTTGATCCATAAAACATCCTACAATAGCTGCAAGGATACAGAGTGAGTAAGTAAAGTGCCATGGACTTTTGCTTACAAACTTCCGCGACATATAGTAGCTCACCAAGCGAGATGTGAATCCAGATCTATTCAACGCCTCGGTCATGATGAAGCTCATGATAACAAAATATGTAATCCAGTTTCCCATAGAGCCAGCGATTGCCTCGTTCAAGCTCATAATGCCGGTTCTCGACAATAGCACCAAAGCAAGCAGCGCTGGCCAGATAGGGTCTACAAGCGAAAGCATAAGCACTGTCGTAATAAATGCTCCTATAACCTTCATTCCGATTGGCGAAATCGGCGCCACAGCCGGTACGTTCCAAAACATAATAAGAATTAATAAACAGACCAGCATCCGAACCACAAGTGATGTTTTTATTTTAAAACGTTCCATTTTACTGCTCCTTTCCATTCGGAAAACTCCATTTGCAGAATTTCCAGTATGGCTCACTGACTCTTTCTGCATATGCCTTCATATCCACCTGTGTCCAGTCATAGAACCCCTGTCCTGCCTTCGTACCTGTATGTCCCTCTCGAATTAGTTCTTCGACAGATTCTGGCGTCTTCGTTGCATCACTTAAAAGCGGAAAAAGTGCATCACAGGTATGTTTATTCAGCAACATACCGCCAAAATCAAAATGCTCAAAAATACCAATAGAGGTATAACGTGGGCAGAAGCTATACTGCAACGCCGTATCAATATCGCGTGGATCACAGACGCCCTGATCCACCAACGAAAGCGCCTCTCGCCATAGCGCAAACTGAAGACGATTACCAATAAATCCTGGCGTTGGCTTTTTTAAAACAACCGGTTTGCGCCCCATGGATTCCAGGAACTCTTTCACAAAATCAATAACTCCCTCCTTCGTCATCGCCCCTCCGCACAATTCAAAATATGGCACAATATGCGCAGGATTAAACGGATGCGTGACAATAATTCGATCACCGTACTTCTCGCATCCCTCGGCCAATTCATCTGGAACAATAGCTGAACTCACAGAACAGATTGCTTTTACTCTCGGGCAATTACTTTCAATTAGATGATAAACATCATGTTTGGTTTCAGTATCTTCCAAAACCGATTCAAATACGAAATCAGTTTCTTTTAATGACGGATAGTCTCTTACCACATGTACATAACTCGAAACGTCTTCCATCTGCTTCTCACTCATGAGCCCATGATTCTTAAACACCATCCAGTGGTCTTTGTAGTTTTTCCAGAATTTCTCTTCCGAAGCATCTGATCTAGCAAACACCAATGTTTTGTAGCCATGTCCTGATGTAAGATTTGCAAGCGCGGTCGCAATGATTCCAGTACCGATAATCGCCACCTGATTTACACTCTTCATACGTCCCTCCTAACATTCGTTTGTTAATTAACAAACTTACTATCTATATTATAGGCTAGGTATTGCTTGTTATTATTTCCACTTTATTATAGAATTAATTCCGAAACGGAATTTGTATACAAGTATGTCAATAGGGATAATTGTGAATATTCAATATCTGGAAGAATTTCTAACAATCGCGAAATACAAGAGTTTCTCCGAAGCGTCTGATGAACTATCCATCGGGCAGTCGGCACTCTCCAAACACATTTCAGCACTCGAAAAAGAACTGGACGTTCTGCTGTTTTATAGGAACACTCGAAATGTTTCACTCACGCCGATTGGCGAGATGATCCTTCCTTTAGTGAAGCAAATCGTAAATCGAAGTCAGAAGATAAGAGGACTCTGCGCTTCATATACATCTGATTCAATCGAAGAAGCTAAACGCAATGATCTCCGTATTGCTATCGTTCCAGTATCTGCAGCCTACAAAATCACTGAGCTGTTCGCTACTTTCACGAAAGATACTTTGATTCCCATCCGCTCGCTCGAGCTAGAGCCAAATGTAATTTATGAACTTCTCACTTCTGGACAAACCCGCCTTGCCTTCGTGCGTTTTCACGAAGACCTACTGGAGAACTATGATGTGCTTCCGTACGTCATCGAGAAAATACTTGTCGTGCTCCCTGCAAATCATCGCTTAGCCCACAAAAAAGAAGTATCACTAAACGAACTGAAGAATGATCGCTTTCTACTGATTTCCAAGAGTGCTGAATTATACAGAATATGCATGAATTTGTTTACAGATGCCATGATGATTCCTAAAACCGCTTTTACAGGCACACGTCCAGAAAATATCGTTAATATGGTTTCCCTCGGTATGGGAGTTTCCCTGCTTCCGGAGCATTTCTTCAATTTCTATAAAGATGAAGGTGTCGTTGCGCTCCCGTTATGCACTGAAACCAAAACCACTATCGCTCTAATCAAACGGAAAGGTGTGAAGCTTTCCGTACAAGAAGCTCGCTTTTGGGAATTTGTAGACACAAAAAACCTCGTTTCAAACCCTAACAGTTTAAAACAAGGTTGTACTTGCCTTCCATCACCAGATGAAATTCGATTTTAGTTGTTCGCCGTTGTCGACGAGGATGTCCTGGCCGGTCATGCTGCGGTTCACGTTCGTCATGAAGTAGCAGAACTCCGCGATTTCCTCCGGCTCAGCCCAGCGCTTCAGCAGCGTTTCGTCGAGGACCTGCTGCATGAGCTCCGGGCTATCCAGGATGTGCTGATTAAGCTCCGTTTTTACGCCGCCGGCGGAAAGGCTGTTGCTCGTCGCGTCGTACTGCGCGATACGGAGCGCGACGTTCTTCATGTAGGTCACCATACCGCCCTTGCTCGCCGCATACAGCGGGAACTCCGCGCCATTCGACGCACTGGAGGAGGCCATAAAAAGGATAGAACGGATCGCCGGCTGGATGCCGTACCTCTCCGTCACCGCGATGGTGCCCTGGAGATTCACCTCGATCTCACGGCCGCCCTCCTGGACACCCGCGTTATTCACGAGGACCTCGACGCCCTCGATCTCCGGCAACGCACCCGTAATATCTGCCACGAAATGATGGTAGCGCGCATCCTCGAGCCCCGCCGGACGGATGTCGATGCCATAGACCTCATGCCCCATCGCCAGATACTTCTTCGCACAGGCGAGCCCGATGCCCCGGCTCGCCCCAGTTACCAGTATTTTCATATTCCCTCCTATACAATCATCGTAATTCAGCCAAGGGACTCGGAACGGCGCCGTCAGAAACCATACGGAGAGATCGTGAAAATTCAAAATCTCACCCCTTAGAAGCACTTAGTGTAATTTTTCCCTGACCCCCTCTGCAACGCTGAGTTTTCACCAAGAAAACTCAGTGATTGCAGAGGGCTTAGTGCTTCTTAGGGGTGAGATTTTAGAATTTTCCGATCTCGGAGTACTGTGTTTCTGACGGCGCTTTTCCGAGCACTCGGCTCAAGTTGCAGGATTATCTCTTCGCCTGCTCGGCCGCGCCCGGCTTCCCGCGGAAATCATGCGGTGCGGAGCGCTGGATATAGCGCTTGTCGTAGCTGTAGAAGTAGGTCTTCATCATACCGTTATAGATCTTCCGGTTCTTGTCGGCCTTTCCGAGGTACTTCTGCGCGTCCTCCCAGGCCGTGATGAGGTGCATAGACCAGCTGTCGAGGCCCTGATATGCCTCCTTCAGCTCGGTGTACAGAAGCGGCAGATTCCGCTTATCCTCGATTCGCTCACCGTATGGCGGGTTCGTGAGGATATAACCGAACTTACCGCTGTGCGAGAAGTTCGCGATGTCACGCACCTGCAGATGCACGATCTTCTCTACACCGGCACGCTCTGCGTTCTCACGCGCGACCGGAATCACCTCCGGATTGATGTCATAGCCCTGGATATCCACCTTCTTCCCGAAGCGGTTCACACCGGTATCCAGAAGCGTCTGGTCGATGGCCTCATCCGCCTCGTCGAGTGCGTTATACCAGCACTTCTTATCGATCAGATTCGTCCACGCCTCGGAAACGAAGGCACGATCCATGCCTGGGGCAATGTTGGCGGCGATCATGGCTGCCTCGATCACGAAGGTACCGGAGCCGCACATCGGATCGACGAAGGCGTGGTCCTCACGCCAGCCGGACTGCATGATGAGGGCCGCAGCCAGCGTCTCGGTGATCGGCGCGAGGCCCTGCTTCAGACGGTAGCCACGCTTATGGAGGGACTCGCCGGAGGTATCGAGGCAGACCGTGAAGATATCCTTATACGCAAAGACACGTACCGGATACTTCGCACCATGCTCCTCGAACCAGTCGACGCCATAGTATGCGCCCATGCGGGCAACCATTGCCTTCTTCATAACCGACTGGATGTCACGGGTCGAAAAGAGCTTCGACTTGATGGAGCTCGCCTTCGTAACCCAGAAGCTGCCATCCTTCGGTACGAAATTCTCCCATGGGAGTGATTTCGTCGCCTGGAAGAGCTCCTCCCAGGTCTCTGCCCGGAAGGTGCCGACCTTCAGCAGGATACGCTCCGTCGTACGGAGGAAGACATTGGCACGCGCGATGGCGTCCGCATCGCCGATAAAGCTCACGCGTCCGTCGGTGACTTCCGTGATGTCGTAGCCGAGATTGATGATTTCTTTTTTCGTGACGGCCTCGAGACCGAAATGGCAAGGCGCAATCAGTTCAAATGTTTTCATGATATAAACCTTTCGTAATACTATGTGCGAAGGGATGATGTTCGATAAATGTCGCTCGTCCAGGCAGGACAGGCAGTGCTATAAGCCGTACGCAGCCTGACGCCCGATCCTTCTGGCGTCTGGGCATGACGGATCCATCCGGGCGGCGTAAGCACGCCGGACTAGTGATTGATGATGCCCTTGATCAGCCAGAGCACGACGAGGACCACCAGCAGTGGGAGCAGTACCGGCGAAAGGAAGGCCAGCACACCACCGATGAGGCCCACGAGGACCTGGAATACCAGGAAGAAGATGATGAAGACGGCGATGCAGCCCCAGCCGCTCGCGTCAAACACATGCACGTGGCTGCCTGTGCCGCCCTGCTGCGCCTTCCGCTCGCTGTGATGGCGATAGAACGGGTCGCTCCAGCCGTTGTCGTTCCGCTCTCCGTTCTCGGCGTAGCTCTCCCGCTCCTGGTGGTTCTCGTCCTCATAGCCCTGGCGCACGGTCTCCGCATCCTCTGCCTCGGTTTCACAGCTGCGCGCACCGGTGCCACTGTAGTTCGCACGGAAATGGTCGAAGGCGTCGGAATCCGGCTCGAGATCGACCGTGCCACGGATTTCATCATCCTGACTCGCGATCGGATCGCCCGCCGCCTCGGCGGTATCGATGATGGTCTTCGCCAGCAGTCTCGGTGAACCGAGCTCCTCGATGACCTCTGCCTCGGAGCGCCCCTTCCGGACCTCTCCACAGATATAGCTGTCGTAATATGCGATCTGCTCACGAATCACCTGATCTGAAACGCTCAGGTTGAGCTGGACCGTTAAATCATGCAGGAACTGTTCCTTATTCAAATTCGTTTCCTCATCGCGGCGGCTGCCGCCTTCTTTTCTATTCCGATCGATGTCAGTTTTCGCAGGCCAATGCCTACATGCACGCAGGGCTTCGCCCATGCCGTAAGATTCGATCATGCTTCAGATGAAGCGCCTCTAATATACAATAAACCGAGACCTGCACAGTGCGCAAGTCCCGGTTATATTTTTCACAGAAAATTCGGAATCGCAGTGCCGTGTAGCGCCGCGAGACATTTTCGATGCAGGTGCATCATGTAGACATTGGCCTCACAGATGCACGGCGGAATCACTCTTCCGTCTTCTCCTCTGCCTCCTCCGGAACCACGGCGATGCCGAGGTCGGTAAGCTGTGACTCGTCAAATACCGGAGCCGGTGCATCCATCATCGGATCGGAGCCGTCCTTGATCTTCGGGAAGGCGATGACATCACGGATCGTGTCGGAGCCGACCATCCACATCGCGAGACGGTCGAGGCCGTACGCGAGACCAGCGTGTGGCGGTACTCCGTACTTGAAGGCCTGCATCAGGAAGCCGAACTGCTTCTGCGCCTTCTCCGGTGTGAAGCCGAGCTTCTCAAGCATCTTCTCCTGCACGTCGGCCTGGTGGATACGAACAGAACCACCGCCGAGCTCCGTACCGTTCAGAACGATATCATATGCCTTCGCACGAACCGCGCCCTGATCGGTATCGATCATCGGGAGGTCCTCCTCCATCGGCATCGTGAACGGATGATGCATCGCCTGGTAACGGCCGAGCTCGTCGGACCACTCGAACATCGGGAACTCGGTGACCCAAAGGAACTTCCACGCCTTACGATCGATGAGATCGAGGTCTGCGCCGAGCTGGAGACGAAGTGCACCGAGTGCGCTCCATACGGTCGTGTTCTTCGTGTCGGATACGAACATGAGGAGGTCGCCCGGCTCGCCGCCCATCTCCTGGCAGAGTGCCTTCAGCTCCTCTTCCGTCATAAACTTCGCGAAGCTGGACTTATAGCTGCCATCCTCGTTGATCGCGAGGTACGCGAGGCCCTTCGCACCATAGCCCTTGACGAGCTCGGTGTACTTATCGATGTGCTTACGCGGCATCTTCGCCTGCCCCTTGACATTGAGACCCTTGATCATACCGCCGTTCTTCGCGCATGCGGAGAACACGCCGAAGCCACAGTCCTTCACCACCTCAGTGACATCGTGAAGCAGCATCTCGAAACGCATATCCGGCTTATCGGAGCCGTACTGGTTCATCGCGTCGATCCATGGCATCCGCATGATCGGGAGTTCAATGTCTACATCGCACACCTCCTTGAAGATGTACTTCAGCAGACGCTCGTTGACCTCGATGACATCATCGACATCCACAAAGCTGAGCTCCATATCCACCTGGGTGAACTCCGGCTGACGATCAGCACGGAGATCCTCATCACGGTAGCAGCGTGCCAGCTGGAAGTACCGGTCGAAGCCGGATACCATGAGGAGCTGCTTCAGGAGCTGCGGAGACTGCGGCAGCGCGTAGAAGGAGCCGTGGTGCATACGGGACGGTACGAGGAAGTCTCTCGCGCCCTCCGGGGTGGACTTGATGAGGGTCGGGGTCTCGATCTCGAGGAAGCCGTTCTCACTCATGAAGCTGCGAATCAGATAGGCGATCTTCGCTCTCGTCATGATGCGCTTCGCGAGCTCCGGACGGCGAAGGTCGAGGTAACGATACTTGAGACGTGTGTTCTCGTTCGTCGGGATCCCATCCTCGATCGGGAATGGTGGCGTCTCGGACTCGGCGAGAATACGAAGTGCTCTGGCAGAAATCTCGATGCTTCCTGTCTTCATATCCTTGTTTGCATCCTTACCACGGGAACGGACGATACCAGTCACCGCGATTACAAACTCGGAACGCAGCTTCGCTGCCTTCTCAAACACCTCGGTGCCGCACTCGGACTCCTCGAACACGATCTGCAGGAGACCGGAACGATCACGAAGGTCTGTAAAGATCAGACCGCCCTTGTTTCTGGAGCGCTGAACCCAGCCCATCATGGTGACTTCTCTGTCGATATAGGACTCGTCAAGCTCTGTACATCTGCACGTTCTGTGCAGACCTTTCATAGACTCTGCCATAGCTTTTACCTCTTATATATAATGAAAAAATTACTGTAATGAATCCTGATAGAATTCCTTAAACTCGGTATATCCCTCCGATGTAAGCTGCTCCTTCTGGAACTTCTTGTTTTTATTCATGCGGGATACCAGAACGGTCTCTCCCTGAAGACGACGTGTCATCGCTTCGCTGATCGCCTCGGCGGTCTTCGCACGATCGAGGTTCTTATCGAGGAGGAAGGCCACCTTCGTGCCCTCACCCGGAACCTTCTCGTCTGCGTCGAGCATGATGGTGATGATACGCTCGAAGCCGATCGAGAAGCCGACGGCCGGGGTATCCTGACCGGTGAACTTGCCGACCATACGGTCATAGCGTCCGCCACCGCCGACGGAGCCGCTGAAGCCCTCGGCACGGATCTCGAAGATCGGGCCGGTATAGTAGCCCATACCACGCACGAGGGTGGGATCGAAGAGAACCTTTACATTGACGCTCTTGACAGCTGCCACCGTCTCCACGATGGTGGCGAGGTTATCCGTCACGCTCTCCGGGAGCACATCCTTCAGCTTCTCACCGAGGGTGCGGATGTCCTGTGCGTCGGTACCGATGGTCGCAAGCAGCGCCTGATACTTATCGATGACGCTCTCCTCATAGCCGAGCGAAAGGAGCTCTGCCTTTACGCCGTCATTTCCGATCTTGTCGGCCTTATCGAGGCTGATGCAGACCTTCTCGAAATCGTCTGCAGGGAAGCCGGCGTAGGCCTGCATGCCGCGGAGGATTTCACGGTCGTTGATCACTATGGAGAAGTTATACTTCTCACCGAAGCCGATGCGGTTAAGCAGGGTGGAGATGGCGAGGATCAGCTCGATCTCCGCGACGTTGCTGCCATCACCGAAGATATCGATGTCGCACTGCACGAACTCACGGAAGCGGCCCTTCTGCGGACGATCCGCACGGAACACCGGTCCGATCTGGAGCGCCTTAAACGGGCTCGGGAGCTGTGCCTGGTTCTGGCTGTAGAAGCGGCTCAGTGGAAGGGTCAGATCATAGCGGAGGCCGGAATCTGCGAGTGCATACAGATCGCCGGACTGGAATGCGCTTTCCAGCTTATCGCCGCGCTTCTGTACCTTAAAAATCAGCTTCTCGTTATCACCGCCCTGCTTGCTGAGCAGGTTCTCGATGTGCTCGACGACCGGGGTCTCGATCTCTGTAAAGCCGAACTCCTTATAGGTTCTGCGGATTTCGCTCAGAACATACTGGCGAAGCTCCATCTCTCTCGGGAGGATGTCCTTCATACCGGTGACCGGTTTCTTCTTTAATGCCATAGCTGTACCTCATATCAATGTTAATACGGCCTTTAATTATAACAACAGTCGCGCAAATACGCAAGAACCTCGCACGGTGCGCGGCCTCGGCAATACGCCGAAATCACGAAACCGCACCTCTGGCTCGAGGTGCGGTTTTTACATCATGATGTATGCATTGATCAGAGATACTTCTTCATGCAGTCATCAATATCAAGCGTTGCGAAGTAGTCCTTCGGGGTCTCGGCGCGGCGGATGAGCTTGACGGAGCCGTCTTCGCGGAGCAGGAGCTCGGCGGACCAGAGCTTGCCGTTGTAGTTGTAGCCCATCGCGAAGCCGTGTGCGCCGGCGTCGTGGATGAAGAGGTAGTCGCCCTTCTCAAGCTCCGGAAGCGGACGGTCGATGGCGAACTTGTCGTTGTTCTCGCAGAGCGAGCCGGTCACGTCATAGGTGTGGTCACATGGCGCGTTCTCCTTTCCGAGGACGGTGATGTGGTGGTAAGCACCGTACATCGCCGGGCGCATGAGGTTGACCGCACAGGCATCGACACCGGCATACTCCTTATAGGTATGCTTGAAGTGGATGACCTTCGTGATCAGTGCGCCGTATGGTGCCAGCATGAAGCGGCCCATCTCGGTAAAGATGCGGATGTCGCCGAGACCGTGCGGCACAAGCACTTCATCGAATACGCGATGAACGCCCTCGCCGATCGCCTCGATGTCGTTCGACTTCTGGTCCGGCTTGTATGGCACGCCGACACCGCCGGAGAGGTTGATGAAATCGAGCGCGACACCGGTCTCTGCCTTGATCTTGACGGCGAGCTCGAAAAGCTCCTTCGCAAGGGTCGGGTAGTAATCATTCGTTACGGTGTTCGATGCGAGGAAGGCGTGCATGCCGAAGTGCTTGACGCCACCCTCCTTCAGGATACGGTAGCCCTCGATGAGCTGTGCGGTGGTCATGCCATACTTCGCATCCTGCGGGTTATCCATGATGGTGTTTGCGATCCGGAAGTATCCGCCCGGATTATAGCGAAGGCTCATGGTCTCCGGGAAGCTGCCCAGGGTATCCTTCAGCTCCTGGATGTTCGTGAAGTCGTCAAGGTTGATGATGGCACCGAGCTCGTTCGCGAACTTATACTCCTCGAGTGGTGTGTCGTTCGAGGAAAACATGATGTCGTGGCCGTGGAAGCCGCAGGCATCGGACATCTGAAGCTCGGTGAGGGAGCTGCAGTCCGTGCCGCAGCCCTCTTCCTTCAGAATACGAAGGATGGACGGGTTCGGGGTCGCCTTCACCGCAAAATACTCCTTGAAGCCCTTATTCCAGCTGAAGGCCTTATATACCTTCCGCGCATTCTCACGAATGCCCTTCTCGTCGTACAGATAAAAAGGTGTCGGGTAGGTCTTCGCAATTTCCTTCACCTGGTCCAGTGTGATATATGGTGTTTTCATGGTTTCCTCCACGTTCGTAAAATCTAATGTCAAATCTTAATACAGACGATTTATAAAAGAAAATACTTGCCGGTTATGGCAAGTATAAATTCAGACCCCTCATGGATTACAAGGAGGCTTTGCTAAAGCAAAGCCTGATACGCTCGCCGCTAGGGCATCCATGCGCCGCTCCGTCCTACGGACGGCCCTCTCATGGATTATGCCTGCATTACTCTCATGATATTCGTCGCGGTCACCGGCTGGTTGCGGGTCATGCGGGACAGTACGCCGGCGGTGATGACGCAGAGGTCGCCCTTCTCGACGATGCTGCGCTCGCGAAGCTCCTCCATGGAGGACTCGAAGAGTTCGTCGGTGGTGTCAGCTCTTCTCGCCCAGATCGGGGTGACGCCCCAGAGGAGCATCATCTGGCGAACGGTCGCCTGGCTCGGGGACATCGCATAGATGTGGGTCTTCGGGCGGTACTTCGAAATCAGCTTTGCGGTCGAGCCGGAGAGCGTCGGTACGATCAGTGCCTTGGCGTCGAGCTCACTCGCAGTGGTGACAGAAGCTGCGCAGACAGCATTGGAAATATTTGCATAGGTGCTCTCATCGACGTTGCGCATCTTATACTGTGTGTAGTCGAGGAACTGCTCGGTATACTCGACGACGGACGCCATCATATCGAGGGCCTCGACCGGATACTTGCCGGCTGCGGTCTCACCAGACAGCATGACAGCGTCGGTTCCGTTATAAACCGCATTTGCAACGTCGGTCACTTCCGCTCTCGTCGGACGCGGATTACGGATCATGGAATCGAGCATCTGGGTTGCGGTGATGACGAGCTTGCCTGCGAAGTTACACTTGTGGATCATCTCCTTCTGGAGCTGCGGGAGACGCTTCGCGTCGATCTCCACACCGAGGTCGCCACGGGCCACCATGATACCATCGGCGGCTGCGATGATGGCATCGAGGTTATCCAGGCCCTCCTGAGACTCGATCTTCGCGATGATCTTCATGCTGGAGCCTGCCTCGTCGATCAGTGCACGAATCTGCTCGATGGCCTCCGCATTACGCACGAAGGAAGCGGCTACGAAATCGAAGCCCTCTTCGATACCGAACTTGATGTCCTCGATATCCTTCTCGGTCAGGCCCGGAAGGCGAATGCTTACGTTCGGAACATTGACACCCTTCTTCTCACCGAGCTCGCCGCCGTTTGTGATGAAGCAGTGGATGTCCGCACCCTCGACGCGCTGCACCTTGAGGCCGATCAGGCCATCATCGATCAGGATGGTGCTGCCCTCCTGGACGTCTTCATTGAGCCCGTTATAGTTAATGTATACACGCGATGCATTTCCGATGCACTCGTCGATGGTCAGGACAATTTCGTTGCCCGCCTCGAGCATCACCTTCTTGTGGCCCTCGAGCTCACCGGTACGAATCTCCGGTCCCTTCGTGTCAAGCAGCGCGGCGATCTCACGACCGGTATCCTTGCGTGCCTGCTTCAGCAGCGCGAGACGGCCGAGGTGCTCCTGGTGGCTGCCATGGGAGAAGTTGAAACGTGCCACGTCCATCTTCTCTGCGAGCTTCTTCATCAGCTCGTAATCGTTCTCATTCGGTCCAAGTGTACATACAATCTTCGTCTTTCTCATAAAATTCTCCTCTTTTTAGAACCGGCCGGTACTGTGTCCGGCATTTATGTCAAGCGCCGGGAAAACCGGTGCATGCTCGCAGTTTCGTGGGCCAATGTCTCCGGTCGAAAGGCTGATGGCCTCTCGCCTGACGTTCGGATGACCACCGCCCCTCCTGCTGCCCTGCAGGTCGACGACTTCGCGCATATCTGTCGCTGCCGTGCGTCAGCGGAAATCCCGCATGTTATAGATGTTTCTGTTCTTCGGTCGCTGATTCGTCAGAAGGAAGAACAGCGCGACATTCAGCAGGCTCACAAGGATCGCCACCTTGTTGCCGAGGCCCGGAAGGGCCACAAAATAGAATAGATAGAGGACCACCTCTGCGATCGCCAGCCACTTCGCCTTGATCGGGATGATGAAGTACAGAAGGAAGGTCGTCTCCGGAAACGTCAGGGCATACGCCAGGAAGATACTGAAGGTCATGTAGGTCGGATACAGCTGTACTGAATAACCGGTCACCAGATAAATCAGGATCGCCGCCAGTACCAGCAGAATCACGCCTGTAAAATAGAAGAAATTATACTTAAATGTCCCCCAGACGCGCTCCAGCGTCATCCCCAGACTGTAGTAGACGAACAGCGCGACGATCATCCACAGGAAGCTCGTCGATGGCGGATAGAAAATAAAGGTGATGATCCGCCAGATATGACCATGCAGAATCGCCTCCGCATCCAGATCCAGATAATAAAAATAAAGAAGTGGATTAAACATCTGGATGAGGTAACCCACCACATAGATCACGCAGATATACTTCATAAGATTCGGAACTGCATACTTCCCGAATCTCCGCTCCAGCTTCTGATAAAAAGTCAATATATACTCCTTTCAGTTCATCACACAGTTATTAAATTATCAATTTCGACATTCAGATACTAGTAACCCATCATGAACGTGAAATACGCTAGAAGTATACGTGTTACGCCCTTCTTTTTCAAGAGAAATATATGTAAAGGCGAGCACTCCACGCAGCGTTCTGCTGACCGTTCAGGCAGGGGATACGAAAGGGAGGGCAACGGATGCCATACACCTCACAAGATATGCCCGGAAAATATAATAAAAGCGATGAAAACGTTACTGATTTAACAAAAGTTTTATGATTATGCCGATTGAACCCCCATTTTTTAAATGCTACAATGCTACTTTGTTATTCTATATAAATATAGGTAGCTATTCAGAACACTTTGATCTTTCTAATAATTAAGAATCAGGTGCCAGGAAAGTATATAGGTAATAAGAGGTTATATCATGCAAGAGTATAGACTCGGAATCGACATTGGTTCTACAACCGTAAAGATCGCCATCCTCGATCAGGCGAAACAGCTTCTGTTCTCGGACTACCGCCGTCATCACGCGGATATCCAGGGCACGCTGGCAGATATTCTCGAGGAAGCGAAGGAGACGCTGGGTGAAATCCGCCTCGCGTCGGTCATCACCGGTTCTGGTGGACTGACGCTGAGCAAGCACATGCATGTTTTCTTCTGTCAGGAAGTCGTCGCGGTCGCAACCGCGCTCAAGGACTACCGTCCGGATACGGACGTCGCCATCGAGCTCGGCGGCGAGGACGCAAAAATCATATATTTCAAGGGTGGGATCGACCAGCGCATGAACGGCATCTGTGCCGGCGGTACGGGCTCCTTCATTGACCAGATGGCCTCCCTCCTTCATACCGACGCGGCCGGTCTCAACGATCTCGCCGCCGGTTATCAGATGATCTACCCGATCGCCGCACGCTGTGGTGTCTTCGCAAAGACGGATATCCAGCCGCTGATCAACGAGGGTGCGGCGCGCGAGGATCTCGCGGCGTCTATCTTCCAGGCGGTCGTCAACCAGACCATCTCCGGCCTCGCACAGGGCAAGCCGATCCGTGGTCACGTCGCCTTCCTTGGCGGCCCGCTTCACTTCATGCCGGAGCTCCGCAAGGCCTTCATCCGTACCCTCCATCTGCAGGGTGATGAGATCATCGAGCCGGAGAACAGCCATCTCTTCGCGGCGATCGGCTCCTGTCTGAACTGCCCGGAGGACGCGGAAGCTGTATCCATCACGTCTCTCATCGAGCAGCTCCGTCACGGCATCCAGATGGATACCGAGATCAAGCGTATGGACCCGCTCTTCCATAGCGAGGCTGAGTATCAGGAATTCACGCAACGTCATGCGCAGGCGCGCGTAAAGACAGCCGACCTCAGTACATATCACGGCAATGTCTTCCTCGGCATCGATGCCGGCTCCACCACGACGAAGCTGGCCCTCGTTTCCGAGCAGGGTGAGCTTCTCTACAAGTTCTATGCAAACAACGAGGGATCGCCGATCGCGACGGCCATCAAGTCCATGAAGGAAATCCGGGACCTGCTGCCTTCCGACGCACGCATCGCCTACAGCTGCTCCACCGGTTACGGTGAGGCACTCCTGAAGTCCGCCTTCCAGCTCGACGAGGGCGAGGTGGAGACCATCTCCCACTACTATGCAGCTGCGTTCTTCGAGCCGGAGGTCGACTGTATCCTCGACATCGGCGGCCAGGACATGAAGTGCATCCGCATCAAGGATGGCACCGTCGATTCGGTGCAGCTTAACGAAGCCTGCTCGTCCGGCTGTGGCTCCTTCCTCGAGACCTTCGCGCGCTCACTGGACTACTCCGTGATCGACTTCGCGCACGAGGCACTCTATGCAGCGAACCCGACCGACCTCGGCTCCCGCTGTACCGTGTTCATGAACTCGAACGTCAAGCAGGCGCAGAAGGAGGGGGCAAGCGTCGGCGATATCTCTGCCGGCCTCGCCTACTCCGTCATCAAGAACGCACTCTATAAGGTCATCAAGGTCACAGATGCGAAGGATCTCGGCCAGCACATCGTCGTACAGGGTGGTACCTTCTATAACGATGCCGTCCTCCGTGCCTTCGAGAACCTCCTCGACGCCCATGTCACCCGTCCGGATATCGCCGGCATCATGGGTGCCTTCGGCGCAGCACTGATCGCACGCGAGCGTTATCAGCTGAAGAACGAACATCTTCGTGCGATGAAGCCGGGTGAGGAAAAGGATGTTCCGCTCACCGCTTACGGACGCGTGCAGACCAGCATGCTTCCGATCGATGACATTATCCACCTCCAGTACACGACCCGCATGGCACGCTGCCAGGGCTGCAACAACCACTGCGTCCTGACCATCAACCAGTTCGGTGCCGGCCGGAACTTCATCTCCGGTAACCGCTGTGAGCGTGGTCTCGGAAAGACGGAGGCGAAGTCGGACATTCCGAACCTCTTCGCTTATAAGATGAAGCGCATGTTTGATTACGAGCCGCTCCCGATCGATCTCGCCGAGCGTGGCGAGGTGGGTATCCCGCGCGTCCTCAACATGTACGAGAACTATCCGTTCTGGGCGACCTTCTTCCGTGAGCTGAAGTTCCGGACCGTACTGTCCCCGGCCAGCACACGTCAGATCTACGAGCTCGGCATCGAGACGATCCCGTCCGAGTCTGAGTGCTACCCGGCGAAGATCGCACACGGCCACATCGAGTGGCTGATGAAGCACGGGCAGAAGTTCATCTGGTACCCGTGCATCCCATACGAGCGGAACGAGACGCCGGATGCCGGCAATCACTACAACTGCCCGATGGTCACCTCCTATGCAGAGAATATCGTTAACAATGTCGAGGACCTGCAGAACAACTCCGTCCTCTTCATGAAGCCGTTCCTCGCGCTGACGAACGAGAAGATCTGCACGGACCAGCTCGTGAAGGTCTTCGTCCATCCGGACCGCATCGAGGATTCGATCCGTCCGGTCGGCGAGCTCACCCTCGAGAAGATCGGCGAGCAGTTTAAGAAGTGGAATTTCACCGAGCAGGAGATCCGCTCGGCGGCGCATGAGGCCTGGGCAGAGCTCGAGCGTGCGCATCAGGATATGGAGAAGAAGGGTGAGGAAACCCTCCGCTGGATGAAGGAGACCGGCCACCGCGGCATCGTGCTGGCGGGTCGTCCATACCACGTGGATCCGGAAATCAACCATGGTATCCCGGAGCTGATC
Source organism: Oribacterium sp. HCP3S3_B9 (assembly GCF_052064255.1). Taxonomy (NCBI): domain Bacteria; kingdom Bacillati; phylum Bacillota; class Clostridia; order Lachnospirales; family Lachnospiraceae; genus Oribacterium; species Oribacterium sp. HCP3S3_B9. The sequence continues at coordinate 55,590 of NZ_JBQHVY010000011.1, read as the reverse complement.
ACGAGCTACAACTTCGCGGTGCTGACCGAGGATTCCATCTCCCATCTCGGCGAGGTGGAGCGTCCGCTGATCGTCACCGACCAGTGGATGTACCATACCCGCCTCTATCGCGCGGCTTCCTTCGTGAAGACCCGTGAGGACCTCGATCTCATCCAGCTGAACTCCTTCGGCTGCGGCCTCGATGCCGTCACCGTGGATCAGGTACGGGATATTCTGAACGGTTCTGATAAGATTTACACCGTGCTGAAGATCGATGAGGTCAACAACCTCGGCGCGGCACGTATCCGTGTGCGTTCGCTGATCGCGGCGATCCGTGTCCGGGAGGAGAAGCACTACGAGCGTACGCTGCGTCCGGCCAGCTATGATCGTAAGCTCTTCACGAAGGACATGAAGGACGAGGGCTACACCATCCTCTGCCCGCAGATGTCCCCGATCCACTTCGAGCTGATCGAGCCGGCCATCCGCGCCTGCGGTTATAAGGTCGAAGTCCTGAACAACGCAAACCGGACAGCGATCGATACGGGTCTCAAGTACGTGAACAACGATGCCTGCTACCCTTCCATCATCGTGGTCGGTCAGATCATGGATGCGCTGAACTCTGGAAAGTACGACCTCGATCACACTGCGGTCATCATGTCCCAGACGGGTGGCGGCTGCCGTGCGTCTAACTACATTGGCTTCATCCGACGTGCCCTCGAGCATGCCGGTATGGCGCAGATTCCGGTGATTTCGCTCAATGCGAACGGCATGGAGACTACACCGGGCTTCAAGATCACACTCCCGCTGCTGACGAAGGCCATGCAGGCGGTCGTTTATGGTGACATCTTCATGCGCTGTCTCTATGCGACACGGCCGTATGAGCAGACACCGGGTGCTGCCGAGGCGCTGCACCAGAAGTGGGTGAAGACCTGCATCACATCGCTCCAGAAGAAATCCTCCTCGATGAGTGCGTTCTCACGGAACGTGCGCGGCATCATCCATGATTTCGATGTGCTGCCGCTGCAGGAGGGCCTCCGGAAGCCGAAGGTCGGGATCGTCGGCGAGATCCTCGTCAAGTTCTCGCCGCTCGCGAACAACCATATCGTGGAGCTGCTCGAGCGCGAGGGGGCGGAGGCCGTCATGCCGGATCTCATGGACTTCCTGCTCTACTGCTTCTACAACCAGAATTTCAAGTACGAGAATCTGGGGGCCGGCTGGAAGGGCAAGACGCTCTGCAATGCGGCGATCACGCTGCTTGAGTTCTTCCGGAAGACCGCACGGAAGGCGTTTGCGCAGTCTGCACGCTTCACGCCGCCTGGCGATATCCATGAGTTCGCGAAGATGGCGCGGGAATATGTGTCGCTGGGTAATCAGACCGGTGAGGGCTGGTTCCTGACGGGTGAGATGCTCGAGCTGATCGGCGAGGGTGTCGAGAATATCATCTGTACGCAGCCGTTCGGCTGTCTCCCGAACCACATCGTGGGGAAGGGCGTCATCAAGGAGCTGAAGCGGCATCATCCGGATGCGAACATCATCGCGGTGGATTACGATCCGGGTGCGTCGGAGGTGAATCAGCTGAATCGTATCAAGCTGATGCTGACGGTTGCGCAGAATAATTTAAAGTCGAAGTAAGCAAAAAGCCGAGGCAATTGCCTCGGCTTTTTGCTTATCCTTCGTAGATCGGGTGTGCCTTTGTGAGCTCAAGTACCTTTGCGGTGACGTCGTCCTTTGTCGCTTCGAAGTTTGTAGCGACGTTCCAGATGCAGTCGGCGATCGGTGCCATGTCGGCTTCGGTGAAGCCACGGGTGGTGACAGCCGCGGTACCGATGCGGACGCCGGAGGTGACGAACGGGGAGCGTGGGTCGTTCGGGATGGCGTTGCGGTTCAGGGTGATGTGTACTTCATCACAGTTGTTCTGCAGAGTCTTACCGGTGAGGTCTGGGATGTTTGTGAGATCCACCAGCATCAGGTGGTTGTCGGTACCGCCGGAAACGAGCTTGAAGCCCTTCGCCATCATGGCGTCGGCGAGTGCCTTACAGTTCTTCACGATCTGCTCCTGATAGGTCTTGAACTCTGGCTTCAGTGCTTCACCGAAGCAGATGGCCTTACCGGCGATGACGTGCTCGAGCGGGCCGCCCTGGCTGCCCGGGAAGACATTCTTGTTGAACTTGAAGCGCTCAGCGGTCTCTGCACTGGACAGGATGAGGCCGCCACGTGGTCCACGAAGGGTCTTGTGGGTCGTCGTGGTCGTCACGTCCGCGTATGGGATCGGTGACGGGTGAAGGCCGGCTGCGACGAGTCCGGCGATGTGGGCCATATCTACCCAGAGCACGGCACCGCACCTGTCGGCGATTTCACGGAAGCGCTTGAAGTCGATGATACGCGGATATGCGGAGGCACCGGCGATGATCATCTTCGGATGATGCTTCATCGCGAGGGCCTCGACCTCGTCATAATCGATGTAGCCGTCGGCGTTGATACCGTACGGGACGATGTTATAAAAGCGGCCGGAGAAGTTCGCTGGTGAACCGTGGGTGAGGTGTCCGCCGGCGTCGAGGGACATGCCCATGATCGTGTCACCGGGCTCGCAGATCGCCATGGTGACGGCCATGTTTGCCTGTGCACCGGAGTGTGGCTGCACGTTCGCATACTCACAGCCGAACAGCTTCTTCGCACGCTCGATCGCGATGGTCTCGATTTCGTCGACATTGACGCAGCCACCGTAGTAGCGCTTGCCAGGGTAACCCTCGGCGTACTTGTTGGTCAGCACGGTGCCCATGGCCATCATGGCCGGGCCGGATACGATATTCTCTGATGCGATGAGCTCGATGTTGTGCATCTGGCGGTCATACTCGCGAAGAATCGCCGCGCCGATTTCCGGATCTGCCTGTGCGATGTAGTTCATTACTTCCTTGATCATAATCTGCCTCCTCTTTCTGTCTTCATGCCGGCCTGCTCACGCCCTCAGCTGATAATCCTCGATGACGATCTGCAGACTTTTAAATCCATTATATTCATTCACTTCCGGGTAGTAAACCACATCTATCAGGGATTTCGTGCCCTTATTTCGCATGAAGGCATCGCCATCCGTGAAGAGGATACCGGAGATCGAGGTTCCCTGCAGCGAGAGGAGCTGCAGGCGCACGACGTTCCGACCCTTACCGAGCACGCGGGCCTCGAGGATGCGGAGGTTCTTTTCGGCGAAGCACGGTTTTTCGTTGCCCTTTCCATACGGCTCGAGGCGATCGAATTCATGGATCAGCTCCTCCGTAACATAGCTTACCGGCATCGGCACATCGATCCAGAGCTTATCTACGAGCTGGTCGAGCTGAAGACCGCAGCGCGCGTTGAGGGCCGTACGGAAGCGGTCAATGTTGTCGCGCGGGAGGCTGAACCCGGCCGCAAGGGGATGGCCGCCGAACTTCGTGAGAAGCTCCGCCACCTCGGCGAGGCGCTCCGACATCGGATAGGCATCGATGCTTCGACCGGAGCCCTTCGCCATGAGGGTGCCGTCTTCTCCATCCTCGGCGTCGGTGACCACGAAAGCCGGACGGTAATACTTCTCGCGGAGGCGACCGGCGACGATGCCGGCGAGGCTCTCATGCAGCTTCGGAAGGTAGATGACGAGTACTGGATCGGACATATACTGCTGCTCTACCTGCGCATAGGCTTCCTTCGTCGCCTCGATCGTCATATCCTTTCGGACATCGTTCAGCTCCTTCAGCTTCACCGCCTTTGCGAGGGCCTCCGACGGGTCCGTGGTGGTAAAGAGCGACAGTGCGATCTCGGCACTGCGGAGCCGGCCGCCTGCATTGATACACGGGCCGATGATATAGCCGATGTGGTAACTCGTGATATGCTCCTTCTCGAGGAGGCCCTGCACGTCGAGCAGTGCGCGGAGGCCCGGATTCGTCGTCTGCCGAATCTGCTGGAGGCCGAACTTCACGATGATGCGGTTCTCATCCTGGAGCTCGACGACGTCGCAGACGGTCGCGATGGCGGCAAACTCGAGGAAATCGAGGTACGCGTCCTGCGGAAGCCCGCGGTTCTGGTAGAGCAGGGTGATGATCTTCCAGGCGACGACCGCGCCACAGATCTCGGTATACGGGTAGCGGCTGTCCTCGCGCTTCGCGTCCACGACGGCACTCGCCGGCGGCAGGATATCCCGCGACTCGCAGCCGTAATCCTCGTCGTCCCGCTGGCGGATGTCATGGTGGTCCGTGATCAGCACGGTGAGGCCGAGGTCACGCGCATGCTTCATCTCCTCGATGGCGCTGATGCCGTTGTCGCAGGTGAGGATCACGCTGACGCCGTCCGCCTTCGCCTGGTCGATGATGTGCACGTTGATGCCGTAGCCGTCCCGGATGCGGTCCGGCAGCACGTAGTCGACCTGCGCGCCGAGGCGCTGGAGGCCGGTATAGAGGATGTAGGTCGCGCACACGCCATCGACGTCGTAATCACCGACGATACGGATATGGCGGCCCTCCTGGATCGCGCGGTTCAGATGATTCATGCAGCGGATCGCATCCGGCAGGAGGAGCGGCGAGTGAAGCTCCTCGAGGGAGCCATGCAGGTACTGCTCGATCTGCGCATCCGAGTTGATCTCTCGGTTTCGGAGGATACGCGCTGTCACCTGATCGATGTGGTGCGCTGCCGCGACCGCCTTGAAATCCGCCTTCTTGTTATAGATGAACCATTTTTTCATATGTTGTCCTTCAGGTTTTTGGTGTATATTAGTAACTTAGCTACAGTTCAGGCAGGGAGCCCCCTTAACCGAACTGTTACGTAACTTAATCAGTATAGCATAAAAGAAGGGTTTAGCAGACAGATGAGTTTTCAATATCCGGCGAAGCGGCGTTTCACGAAGGTCGCGCTCGCGCTTCTTCTATATGAATTTCTGTTCCAGGTGGGCAGTGGTTTTCTGATCCAGTATGGGTCGGCGGTCTATCAGCAGGAGGACTTCACGATGATCGCGGTGAGTCTGTTCGGGCTGGTGCTCGTGCTGCTCCTGCTCGGGGGTGATGGAATCCCGCGGACGACGCATGCGCGTTTCGGGCCGCTTACGTATCTCTGGCTGCTGATGATGATCTACGGGCTGCAGGCCTTCAGCTCGATCCTGCTGACTCCGGTGGAGGCATTTCTGCACCAGCAGGGCTTCACGATGGAGTATGCGACGGAGGTCGCGAGTGGGCGGATGACCGGCTTCTGGATGATTCTGTATGCCGTGGTCGTCGCGCCCTTCGTGGAGGAGTGCCTGTTCCGCGGGCTCATCTATAATCAGCTCCGGCACTGTGGGCAGCTCTTCGCGATCGTCATCAGTGCGCTGCTCTTCGGGCTCATGCACGGGAATCTGATGCAGCTTCTGACAGCGCTCTTCGTCGGGGCGCTGCTCGCCTTCATCCGGGAGCGCTACGGCTTCGCCTGCGCGATCCTCATGCATCTCAGCAACAACGCCTTCGCGCTCTTCTTCAATAATCTCGGCGGGGACAGTACGCTCGTAAGTCTCATTTATCTCGTGTTCATCTACGGCGGGATGATCGTGACCGCCGTAACACTGCTTCGGAACTTTAAAAAGCTGTGCAGCTTCTGTCGAAGCGAACACAGCTTTCCAGCGATGGTAAGGGCCTGGTTTACGACACCCGCGGTCATCGTCGTCAACCTGCTTTTCATCGGGCTCACCATCCTCAGTATTTTCGAGTGAGGGGCATGGCTAAACCACTACTATAGCACGAGGATGCCCCCATTGATATCAGTATCTATATTTATCTTCTATTCAAATATAATCAAATATTCCCTGGATAGCATCTGTAATATTCATGATGTCATTCATATGTAAACTGTTTAACTTCACAAAACCTCTGGCGTTAAGATCGAGTAATGCCAGCTTTTCACAGTGAACATATCCGTCCATGTTCTGGGTTTGAATATGAATGTGCAAAGCATCATCTCTTCCTGCATTGTAGACAGGACAGGCTATTATTTCGCCCGTCTGATTAAAGAAATCTTTGCTTACGACCAGTACGGGGAGTTTGATCTTATCGACTTTCAGTACATCTCCCTGATGAACAGTTTCCGCCATCACCATGCCTCTCTTCCTAATGGCTCGCCCCAGTCAAATTCACCATCCAGATTTAGTTTTCCGCCATATTCCTTCGCGCGCTCTTCGAGCGTTCTATGACGGAATGGCTTTGCCAACAGAATTTGTCCATCGCTGACTTTCACTTCCAGGATATCATTTACGGATATATGTGCTTCATTCAGAATGTCTTTGGAAATTCTGATTCCCTGACTGTTTCCCCATGCCTTCACTTGTGCCTGCATATTAAACCTCCTCTATCGTATATACTATGTGTATACTACAGAGGAGGTTTTTCGTCAAGCTGGGGGTGAGGAAGTCCCGGCTAAACTGTTACTAGGAAAGCCCAGGACAAAAGGCCGAAAATGGAAAATCATTTCAAAGAGCCTTTATCCATGGTAGAATATATTTAATTATAGTCTGATGTCAGAATGGTGTTCTGACATCAGACCGGCAGTGGGCGAAAGCGCTGCCGAACAGCTTTGAATATTCTCCGGAGGAGGTTCTTTTTATGTTTTATAACGAAAAAGTCTGGGCAGCAGTGGACATGGATACGCAGGAGAAGGTCTATATCCTGCCGAAGATGGCGAACCGTCATGGCTTGATCGCGGGTGCTACCGGCACAGGTAAAACCATCACCCTGAAGGTGCTGGCGGAGTCCTTCAGTGACATGGGCGTACCGGTTTTTCTGTCGGATGTGAAGGGCGACCTCGCTGGTATGATCCTGCCGGGCGTCGATTCTGAAAACATGCAGAAGCGCATCGCGCGTTTCGGCCTCACACCGGCGGGCTTCCAGTACGAGGCCTACCCGACACAGTTCTGGGATATCGATGGGAAGAAGGGCCTTCCGCTTCGCACGACCATCAGTGAGTTCGGACCGACCCTGCTCGGACGGCTCCTCGGCCTCACACAGCTGCAGACCGATATCCTGACGATCATCTTCCGTATCGCGGATGAAGAGAATCTGCTTCTGCTCGACACGAAGGATCTTCGGGCGATGGTACAGTACGTCGCAGAAAATAATAAGAAATACTCATCCGAGTATGGCAATATGGCGACGGCCTCGCTGAATGCGATTCTGCGTTCCGTCGTCGCGCTTGAAACCGCCGGTGGTGATACGTTCTTCGGTGAACCGGCGATCGACATCGCGGATTTCCTCCGTACGAACAGTGTCGGCCGTGGCATGATCAATATCCTCGACGCGGAGTCGACGATTCAGAATCCACTGATCTACTCGACCTTCATGCTCTTCATGCTGAGCGAGCTTTTCGAGCAGATGCCGGAGGTCGGGGACCCGGAGAAGCCGAAGATGGTCTTCTTCTTCGATGAGGCGCACCTTCTTTTTAATGGCGCACCGAAGGCGCTCATCGAGAAGATCGAGCAGGTGGTGAAGCTCATCCGCTCGAAGGGCATCGGCGTGTACTTTATCACCCAGAACCCGAGCGACATCCCGGATGCTGTGCTCGCGCAGCTCGGCCATAAGGTAGAGCATGCACTTCATGCGTATACCCCGAGCGAGGAGAAGAAGGTGAAGGCCGCAGCAGCGTCCTTCCGTGTAAACCCGAGCTTCGACACCATCGAGGCGCTTCAGAGCCTCGGCACCGGTGAAGCGCTGATTTCCTTCCTCGACCGTGATGGCAAGCCGGAAGTCGTCCGTCGCTGTGCGGTGCTCCCACCGGCCTCCCGGATGGGCACCATCGATGAGACAGCGCGTCTCGCTGCGATCGTCTCCTCAGATCTCTGCGGAAAATACGACGAGACCATCGACCGCGACTCGGCCTATGAATTCCTGAAGCGCCTGACTGATGAAGCTACTGCAAATGCTGCGCGCGCAGCGGAGGAAGCGGAAGCCGCAAAGCTCGCGGAGAAGGAAGCAAAGGAGCAGGCGAAGCTCGCAGAAAAAGAGGCCCTCGCAAAAGCGAGAGCCGAAGAAAAAGCGAAGAAGGATCAGGAACGCATCGTGAAATCCGTCGGCCGCACCACCGCCGGCACCCTCGGCCGTGAAGTCGGCGGTGCCGTCGGAAAAAGCTTCATGGGCAGCTTCGGAAAGCGCGTCGGCGGCAACGTCGGTGCAGCGCTCGGTCGTGGCATTCTCGATACACTGTTTGGGAAATAAACTCTGTTCCGACCTGATTTCTATTTGATGGAATGGCCGTTCAGCCAGAAGGATTACATCCACCCGGCTGGACGGTTATTTTTTTATAAAATGTTACATGATCATACATCCAGCACAGCGAAAGAGACGCCCGTGAGGACGTCTCTGAAGAAACAGCGGGGCGACGACATCGCCCTGCTGTTTTTTTATGCTTTCACACCGCGCCGAGGATTTCCTTCGCGTGCTGCACGCTTTCGTTCGTCGGCGGGTTCACACCTTTGAGGGTGTATGGGATACCGAGCTTTTCGTACTTGAAGGTGCCGAGGGTGTGGTACGGCAGGACTTCGACCTTCTGCACAGTCTTCAGTTCGTCGATGAACTTCCGGGTCGCGATGAGCTCTTCATCCGAGTCGGTGAGGCCCGGCACGAGGACGTGGCGGATCCACATCGCGACGCCGTGGTCGCTGAGATAATGCGCACAGTCGAGGATGTTCCGGTTCGTCCAACCGGTCAGGGCCTTATGTTTCTCGTCGTCGATTTCCTTGATGTCGAAGAGGACCGTGTCCGTCACTTGGGCCAATGCCTCAAACTTCGAGATAAATGGCTCTTCGCGGGTGAACGGCTGCGCCGAGGTGTCGAGACAGGTGCTGATACCGCGCGCCTTCGCCTTCTGGAAGAGCTCGAGCACGAAGTCGATCTGCACGAGCGGGTCGCCGCCGCTGACCGTGATGCCGCCCTGCTCGCCCCAGTACTCGCGGTAGCGCTCTGCGTGGTCGAGGAGCTCGTCCGCGGTGCGCATGTCGTCGCTCTGCAGGGTCCAGGTGTCCGGATTGTGGCAGTAGCGGCAGCGCATGTGACAGCCCTTCAGAAAGATCGTATATCGGATGCCCGGACCGTCCACGGCGCCGAAGGTCTCGATGGAGTGAATTGCACCTTTGATGGATTCTGCCATGATATCTCCTTTTCTACTTGTTTCTAAAATGATGACGCTTCCGAGATGCAGAAGTTGTTTCCGCTTTCCCGCATCACTGCCGAGACACGGATTCTTCTGTACATCCGATGACGCATCGGACAGTATCAAATAAAAACATGAGGGAGTGCTGTCCACGCAGTGTGGGGCCCTCCCTCATGATGTCTTTATAACTGCATGTGCATGCATGTTCCTGCGTGATCACAGATCCATATGCATCGGCTGTCGTACAACTGCTGCACCTAGCCGGCGCCTTCCTGTATTACAGGGACTTGTGCTCTGTTCTGGAGATTACGTCGAGCTGCTGCTCTCTCGTAAGGTCGATGAACTTAACCGCATAGCCGGATACACGGATCGTGAAGTTTGCGTACTCTGGCTTCTCCGGGTGCTCCATCGCATCCTTCAGCTTCTCTACGCCGAAGACGTTTACATTCACATGGTGTGCGCCCTTTGCGAAGTAACCATCCATAACGCGAACGAGGGTGTTCGACTGCTCGTCCTCGGTATGGCCGAGTGCGCTCGGGTTGATGGTCTGGGTGTTGGAGATACCATCGAGTGCATACTCGTATGGAAGCTTCGCAACCGAGTTCAGGGAAGCCAGAAGACCGGACTTCTCTGCACCGTAGCTTGGGTTTGCTCCCGGTGAAAGCGGAGCGCCTGCCGGACGACCATCCGGAAGAGCACCGGTTGCCTTACCGTAAACGACATTGGATGTGATGGTAAGGATGGATGTGGTCGGCTCGGAATCACGGTAGGTGTGGTGCTTCTTGATCTTCGTGAGGAAGGTGCGAAGAAGATCAACCGCGATATCATCGGCACGGTCGTCATCATTGCCATAACGAGGAAAATCGCCCTCTACAACATAATCGGTTACGAGACCATCCTCATCACGTACGGTCTTTACGCGTGCATACTTGATCGCGGAAAGAGAGTCCACCACGTGTGAGAAGCCGGCGATACCGGTTGCGAAGGTACGACGAACATCAGTGTCGATGAGGGCCATCTCCGCTGCCTCATAGTAGTACTTGTCGTGCATGTACTGAATCAGGTTCAGAACGTTTACGTAGATGCCTGCGAGCCAGTCCATCATACGATCGTACTTCGCCATCACCTCATCATAATCGAGGTACTCGGAAGTGATCGGACGGTACTCCGGACCTACCTGCTGCTTGCTCTTCTCATCGATACCGCCGTTGATTGCGTAGAGAAGGCACTTTGCGAGGTTTGCACGTGCACCGAAGAACTGCATCTCCTTACCGGTCTGTGTCGCAGATACGCAGCAGCAGATGGAGTAGTCGTCACCCCATACCGGACGCATGACATCATCGTTCTCGTACTGGATGGAGGAAGTGCGAACAGAAATCTCTGCAGCGTACTTCTTGAAGTTCTCCGGAAGTCTCTTCGTGTAAAGAACCGTAAGGTTTGGCTCTGGAGCCGGGCCCATGTTCTCAAGGGTGTGCAGGAAACGGTAGTCACTCTTCGTAACCATGGATCTGCCATCCTGGCCCATACCACCGACCTCAAGGGTAGCCCAAACCGGGTCACCGGAGAAGAGCTGGTTGTAGGACGGGATACGTGCGAACTTGACCATACGAAGCTTCATAACGAAGTGGTCGATGAGCTCCTGTGCCTGCTTCTCGGTAAGTGTACCTTCCTTAAGATCACGCTCGATATAGATATCAAGGAATGTAGATACACGACCAACGGACATCGCAGCACCGTTCTGGGTCTTGATCGCTGCGAGGTAACCGAAGTAGAGCCACTGAACGGCTTCCTTCGCGTTCTTTGCAGGTACGGAAATGTCATAACCGTAGCTCTGTGCCATCTCCTTCATCTGCTTGAGGGCACGCACCTGATCGGAGATCTCCTCTCTCTGACGGATGACGTTATCGGTCATGGTTCCGTCACCGGTGTTGGCATAATCAGCCATCTTCTCCTGGATCAGGAAATCGATACCGTAGAGCGCCACTCTTCTGTAGTCGCCGACGATACGACCACGGCCGTAGGTATCTGGAAGACCAGTGAGAATCTTGTTATGACGAGCCTTCATCATCTCCGGTGTGTACGCATCGAAAACGCCCTGGTTGTGGGTCTTGTGGTACTCGGTGAAGATCTTGTGAAGCTCAGGATCCGGTGTGTAACCATAGGTGGAGCAGGCCTGCTCTGCCATCTTGATACCACCGTATGGCATGAATGCTCTCTTCAGCGGCTTATCAGTCTGAAGACCTACGACCTGCTCGAGATCCTTCTCTGCCTCGTTGATATATGCTGCGCCGTAAGCGGTGATGCCGGAAACGACCTTGGTCTCCATATCGAGCACGCCGCCCTTTGCACGCTCTTCCTTCTGAAGTGCCTGTACCTCGTTCCAAAGCTTCTCTGTCGCTTCGGTCGGACCAGCAAGGAAGCTGGAATCACCATCATAAACGGTGTAATTCTCCTGGATGAATGAACGAACATTGACGTCCTTTACCCAATGTCCGGTTTTAAAGCCTCTCCATTCTTCTCTCATATCTTCTCCTCTTTCTACCATGTTGTCTTTGTATACAGGATTCAATACTCTTTACGCGTGCTAATATAAAGCATAGAGGGCAGATTCGTCAACGATTTAACTATTAAATTTTCGATGTTTTCTAATTAGAACATGAGGACAATGCAGCCGGCCCGGAAAGCCGGTGACGACGCCCGTCGGGCCGGCTGTGGATCGGGAGCGATGCCCGGCTTCGCACTACACTCTTGGCGCACTTGATCGTGCAATCGAGGCACAGTCGTGCCCCGATTGGGAGCGATGCCCGGCTCCGCACCACGCACTTGTCGCACTTGATCGTGCAATCGGGGCACAGTCGTGCCCCGATTAGGAGCGATGCTCCTATATGAGCACAAACGAAAGAGCCCGGAAACAAGTAAACTTGTTTCCGGGCTCTTTCGTTTGTGCTCATGCACGATCATGCGTGCGACAAGATTCGAACTCGCGACCTTCTGGTCCGTAGCCAGACGCTCTATCCAGCTGAGCTACGCGCGCATAAGCGTTTCTCTCAAACGCAAGTGTTATATTACAGAAGAGAAGGGCAAATGTCAAGCATAAATTTGAATTTTTTACGTCGTGCAGGAGCTGCTGCTTTCAGCACTCGACTGGTCGACGAGGTCCTTCAGGGTGTAGCTGTTCACGACTTCGTAGATGGCGTTGTCGATTTCCTTATAGAGGGGGAAGGTTGGGCAGCTGGCGGATTTCGCACAGGTGCTCGTACCGTTTACGCAGTCTACCGGGGCGAGGGTACCTTCTGCGGCGTCGAGGATCTCACCGACCTTGATCTGATCAATCGGACGGGTAAAAAGATATCCGCCCTTCGCACCACGGATGGACTTCAGGAAGCCGCCCTTCACCATCAGGGAGATGATCTGCTCGAGGTACTTCATCGAGATCTTCTGGCGATCTGAAATCTCCTTGATACTGACCGGAGTCACACCGTCGAAGTTCTGCGCGATATCTATCAGGGTTGTCAGGGCATAGCGGCCCTTGGTTGAAATCATCATGTTCCTCTCACCTCATACTGTTCAAATCTCTACATTCTGTCGATACTTCATTAATCCTACCACGCAGCTAGAATTTAATCAAGTCGAGGCGATAGGGGCAACCCTCCGAACGCCCCCTGATTTCAAAGAAGCTGTGCCTTAAGGCACAGCTTCACATACGTTCGCCACGAAGACATCACCGGGACCCACTCACCTGCAGGCGCGCCACGTGATATTCATTAGAAATGGTCCTTTTCGCGGCGGCGACGGGCGATCTCCTTCTTCAGGTAGGCGAAGGTTTTTTCCTCGCCTTCGGTTTTCAGCATCCACAGAAGCTCCGTGATTTCACGCCGGGTTTCCGGCTCGAGGAGCGGGGAATCCTTGCACGGCTGGAAATACGCCCACGGACAGCTGTCATCATAATCTGCGCCTTTGTAGACCTTCGAAGCAGCGACACGGTCGCAGAACATCTCAGCGACATAGCGGTATGGCATGCGGCAGCCGACCATCGTGGTTTTCTTTTTGGTGTCGTAATCGACCCAGTACTCGAAGTGATGCTTATTCCGCCCCTTATGATGGAGCCAGGCCTCACAGAGGCCCGTTTCGAGGCGTTCTGCCGTGTTCGGGCTGCGATAGCCCTGATAGTACTTCACACCGGTTTTAAACTCGCTCCAGCTGTACTTCGAGAGATCATGAAGCAGCCCCTGCTTATAGAGGCCCACGCGGAAGCAGTTTTTCATGACTTCGCGCTTGTGACGGTTGATCGTCCGGAAGTGATGTACCGCGTTCCAGAGATAGCGCGGAAGGCCCGTCTGCACTGTCTTATGATTCTTCTCCATCGTCTTCACCTCTTCTCTTCTATGCTCAGATTATACCCTATCATTTCATAAAAAGAACCCTCGCGTGACCACTTCGTCACACGAGGGATTCAAGATTCAGCGCCAGTAACGTTCCGTTGCATGCTCGCGCTGTGCGTGACGGTCCTGCGGGCTGCGCTGAAGAAGCGGGTAGCCGTAGGTGAACTCGAACACGATGGAGGCGAGGATGATGGCGCCAGCGACGTCATACACGCTGTGCTGCTTGAGTGCCATGGTGCTCATGCAGATCAGGATCGCGAGGATCGTGGACGCAAACTTCACCAGACGCCCATGCTTCGAGGCCGCGATGTCCTGCGAGTGGAGAACAGCGATGGCGACGCCGATCGAGTTATAGCAGTGAATGCTCGGGAAGACGTTCGTGCAGGTGTCGGTACGATAGAGCCAGGCGACGATCCGCGTGAAGATGTTCTTCGCCGGGTCTAGGATGGGCCGGAAATCCGTGCCGTTCGGGAAAACCGAGCAGATGATCAGGCTGATCGTCATGCCGCTGAACAGGAAGGCACAGAGGCGATAAAAATCATCCCTGTTCTTAAACATGAAGTACAGAACCGCGACGGCAACATAAGCAAACCACAGCATGTACGGGATGATGAAATACTCACAGAAGGGGATTTTATCGTCGAGCGCTGCATGCATGACATGGAAGCTGACCTGATGATTGATCGTCTTTTCAAGGTAGCTGAACCAGGTAATATAGATCAGCGCATAGGACAGAATCCATGCGTGACGATAGCGCTGTATAAACTTTTTGATTTTATTCATTCACTGGCCTCTGGAACGTTTTACGTTCGGATCCAAGAATACACGCAGCCCTCGGCACATCGGGGCGTGATAAATATCACCGTCCCACGCAGGTCGAAGAATACGCAAAGTTTCACTTTATCAATTTAGAAATACTAGCACCGTAAAAAAGTGGATTCAATAGCGAGGATTTAATTTCGGAAGATTCAACAAAAAGGATCCCCGTCAGGCTGTCTCTCGTGAAAAATTATCTCAAAACGCCATATAAGCCATCGAAGGATGAGGAAGTGCAAACCGAACATCACAAAAACAAGAACATCTATGCATTTTCTATCGTAACGATCCCATGGAACTACGGGGGGTCGTCAGAGAGCAAAAAGAAAAGCACCATGCTTTCGCATGATGCTTAATGATAGCGAGAGGGAGACTTGAACTCTCGACACCGCGGGTATGAACCGCGTGCTCTAGCCAACTGAGCTATCTCGCCATATGTCCGACCCAGACCGCGTATACACGCAGCCCAGACCGAAGACGTGGGGCCTACAGGGCTCGAACCTGTGACCCTCTGCTTGTAAGGCAGATGCTCTCCCAGCTGAGCTAAGACCCCGTTCGTGTGTCGCTCGTTTTGCGACCTCTGTATATTACTAAATCGGCCAAACTTTGTCAACAGCTTTTCCAAACTTTTTTTGAAGGAAATTTTCAGGCCGTAACCGTTCAGGACCGCCGAAGCGGTCCTGCTATGTATCAGTTGAATCCGTAGAACTTCTGCGCGAGCTTGTAGCAGAGGATCGTGAGTTCGTTGCCGGCCTTCAGGCGGAAGTTGCAGCCCTGTCCGAGGAAGGAGAAGCGCATCTTGAGCCAGGTCTGGAAGCTGCTTGTCTTCAGGTAGTCCCATAGCTCCTTTTTCTTCTGCATGTTCTCCGGGTCACCGGACTTGATGGCCAGCACGGAGGAGATGGTGGTGATGATCTCGAGGTAGCTGAACATATAGTGGCGCTTCTTGCGGCTCTTCAGCTTCGTGAGGTCACAGCAGTCGATCATGATCCGGTTGACCTTCAGCTGCTGGTCAATGCGCCCGATCATGACGCTTTCATTGACCGACTGATCATCGCGGCCGATAAAGTAGTGATAGAGGTTGACGTCCATGTAGTACATCTTCTCTACGCTCGGAATCGGCTGGTATACGAAGATGTTGTCGACGTAGAAGGTGTGCTTCGGCAGCACGAGGCCGCAGTCACGCAGCATCTGTGTGCGGTAGATGACGGAGTGCATCAGGATGTACTGTCCGAGGTGGAAGTGCTTCACCTCGTCCCAACCGAAGATGCGGTCCTTCGGGAGCGCCGACTCGTAGCGCATAACCTTCTTATGGGTCTGGCCGACCTTATCGTAAATGAAATTACAGATGAACATATCGACCGGGGTACCGGCCATGATGAGCTCCCGGAGCTTCTCCAGCACCTTCGGGAGGGCTTCGTCATCGAGCCAGTCGTCAGAATCGACGACCTTATAGAAGAGGCCGCTCGCGTTGCGGAGACCGGTATTGACCGCCTCCCCGTGGCCGCCGTTCTCCTGATGCACCGCCTTCACGATGCCCGGGTACTTCGCCTCGTACTCCTTCGCAATCTCGAAGGTGTCATCCTTCTGCGAGCCGTCGTCAACGACGATGATCTCCACCTCGTCCCCACCCGGAAGGATCGACTCGATACACTTCCGCATATAGGCGGCAGAGTTATAGCATGGTATAGCAAAGCTGACAAGCTTCATGTTTCCTCTTTTCTCAGGATATCGCAGGATATCCTGTACTATCGCTGCTGCACCGCCCGGCAGTTCCGATCACCGGACGCGTTCCCGCAGCTATCCATCAGTTCCCATAATTGAGCTCATTCTACCACGCCATGCAAAACATGACAAACAGAAAAGAGAAGCCCCGCTTGGGACTTCTCCTGGTGGTCGTAGCAGTTCAGGCAGAGGGACCTGGAGGGACGGCAACGGAGGCCCCATAGCTGAACTTGTTACCGGATGGTAGTGCCTGCGAGGCCGTCTACGGCCTTCTCTGCGAGCTCCATCGAGGTGATGATGGCCTTGCGGTCCTTCCCGGACTCGACGAAGTCGACACCGGCCTCTACCTTCGGCTGCATGGACTTGAACTCAAAGTGGCCGTCGCGGATGTACTGCTTCGCATCCTCGATCGACATGGTTTCGATCGCCTTCTCATCCGCCTGACCGTAGTTCAGGGATACATGATCCACGGCGGTCGTAATCAGCAGGATGTCGGCGTCGACGTCCTTTGCGAGGAGGGCTGCGGTGCGGTCCTTCTCGATGACGGCGGCTGCCCCCTTCAGGTTATTGCCCTGACGAAGCACCGGAATACCGCCACCGCCGCAGGCGATGACGACCTGATCCGCGTCAAGGAGTGCCTTGATGGCGTCGATCTCGACGATGGACTTCGGGGTCGGGGAGGAAACGACACGCTGGAATACGCCGTCGGAGATCATCTCCACATGGTTACCGTTCTCCTCTTCCTTCCGTGCCTCCTCGGCATTCATCAGCTTACCGACACACTTGATCGGATTGTAGAAGCTCTCGTCATACGGATCAACCATCACCTGGGTGATGATGGTGGATGCCGTCTTATAGATGCCCCTCTTCACGAGATCGGCACGCACTGCGTTCTGCAGGTCGTAGCCGATCATGCCCTGGCTCATCGCGGAGCATACATGAAGCGGCGTGTTTACATACTGCTCCGGATTCGACTCCGTAAGATTCTTCATCGCAGTGTGGATCATACCTACCTGCGGTGCGTTGGAGAATACCAGGGCCACCTGGTATCCGTCCTCAACGAAATCGCCGATCATCGTTGCGGTACGTGCAACGGCGGCCTTCTGCTCCGGAAGGGTAAAGCCCAGATCCTTATGTCCGAGCGCAATGACCATTCGCTTTTTGCTCATGCTGTACCTCCTCTTAATTCTTCTCTTCATCGAGAGCTGCGATATCGATGAGATGCAGCTCGGATGACTTATTTTCGAGGGATGTGGCAAGCGCTCTTGCCGTATCCACTGCTGTCAGTACATTTACACCGGTCTCGACCGCATTACGACGGATCACGAAACCGTCCTTGGAGGCCTCTGCGCCCTCCTTCGGAACGTCGATGACGATGTCGAGCTCATGGCCGAGTACGAGGTCGAGGATGTTCGGAGACTCCTGCTCTACCTTCCGTACCTGGAAGCACTTGACGCCGCCCTCGGTGAGTGCCTGGTAGGTGCCGTGGGTCGCGAAGATACGGTAGCCGAGCTGCTCGAAGCGCTTCGCGATCGGGGTGATCTCTTCCTTATCCTCATCACGTACGGTGATGACCATGTTCTTATACTTCGGAAGCTGGATGCCAGCGCCCTGGAATGCCTTGTACAGTGCTTCGTTGAAGCTCTTTGCGATACCGAGGCACTCACCGGTCGACTTCATCTCCGGTCCGAGGCTGATGTCGGCACCCTTGATCTTCTCGAAGGAGAATACCGGCATCTTGATTGCGTAGTAGTCGGCTTCCTTCTGGAGACCCGGCTCGTAGCCGAGCTCACGGATCGTGTGGCCGCAGATGATCTGTGTGGCGAGCGGCACGATCGGAATACCGGTCACCTTACTGATGTACGGAACGGTACGTGAGGAACGAGGGTTGACCTCGATGATGTACACCTCGTCACCATCTGCGATGAACTGAACATTGACCATACCGATGACGTGCAGGGCCTTCGCGAGACGCTCGGTATACTCGATGACGCGTTCCTTCGCCTTCGGGGTCAGGCTGCGCTGCGGGTATACGGAGATGGAGTCGCCGGAGTGGATACCGGTACGCTCGATATGCTCCATGATGCCCGGGATCAGGATGTCCTGACCGTCGCAGATCGCATCGACCTCGAGCTCGGTACCACGGATGTACTTATCGACGAGGATCGGGTGCTCCTGTGCGATCTGGTTGATCTCGCCGATGTACTCGTCGATATCCTGATCGCTGATCGCGATACGCATGCCGGCACCACCGAGTACGTAGGAAGGACGTACCAGTACCGGGTAGCCCAGCACATGGGCCGCTTCCTTCGCTTCCTCTGCCGTAAATACGGTCTGACCTGCGGCACGCTGGCAACCGGTCTCCTGGAGAATCTCATCGAAACGCTCACGGTCCTCTGCGGCATCGACGTCGTCCTGCTGGGTTCCGAGGATCGGTACACCCATCTTCTGGAGGGCATCGGCCAGCTTGATAGCGGTCTGTCCACCGAACTGAACGACCGCTCCGTCCGGCTTCTCCACATCTACAACGTTCCGTACATCTTCCGGTGTCAGCGGCTCGAAGTAGAGCTTATCCGCGATATCGAAGTCCGTGGAAACGGTCTCCGGGTTATTGTTGATGATGATGGTCTCATAGCCCTCACGCTCGAACTGCCATGTACTGTGTACAGAGCAGAAATCGAACTCGATACCCTGGCCGATACGGATCGGGCCGGAGCCGAGGACGAGTACCTTCTTTTTCTTGTTCGGATCGCGGAAGGCACCGGTCGCCTCGTTCTCTGAGCCGAATACGCTGTAGTAGTACGGGGTCTCGGCCTCGAACTCTGCGGCGCAGGTATCCACCATCTTGAACGCAGCGTGGATGTCCCACTTATCACGCATCTCGCGAATCTCGTCCTCGCTGTAGCCGCTGAGGCGGGCAATGACGTTGTCCGGGAATTCGATGCGCTTCGCTTCACGAAGCAGGGTCTCGTTCATGGACTCGCTGTGGAGTCTGTTTTCCATGTCTACGATGATCTTCAGCTTATCGATAAACCACTCATCGATCTTCGTGATGCTGTGGATCTCCTCGTAGCTGTAGCCACGGCGGAGTGCCTCGGCGATGACCCAGATACGACGGTCATCGATGCGGTGAAGCAGCTTATGAAGATCATGATCGTCGAGATCCGTGAAGTCATAGGACATCAGCGAATCGACGTGCTGCTCGAGGGAGCGGATGGCCTTCATGAGGCCGCCCTCGAAGTTGTTTGCAATCGCCATCACCTCACCGGTCGCCTTCATCTGGGTACCGAGGATGTGCTCTGCGGTGATGAACTTGTCGAACGGAAGACGTGGCATCTTGACGACACAGTAATCGAGCATCGGCTCGAAGGATGCGTAGGTCTTACCGGTAACGGCGTTCTTGATTTCATCGAGGGTGTAGCCCAGTGCGATCTTCGCGGCCACCTTCGCGATCGGGTAACCGGTCGCCTTCGATGCGAGGGCGGAAGATCTGGATACACGAGGGTTTACCTCGATGACGCAGTACTCGAAGCTCTCCGGGTTCAGGGCATACTGTACATTACAGCCGCCGGTGATGCCGAGCTCAGTGATGATGTTGAGCGCGGAGGTACGGAGCATCTGGTACTCCTTATCCGACAGCGTCTGGGACGGAGCCACGACGATGGAGTCACCTGTGTGGACGCCAACCGGGTCGAGGTTCTCCATATTACATACGGTGATGACATTGCCCGCAGAATCACGCATCACCTCGTACTCGATTTCCTTCCAGCCGGCGATGCAGCGCTCGACCAGAACCTCGTGTACGCGGCTGAGACGGAGACCGTTCTCGAGGATCTCCTGGCACTGCTCACGGTTCTCTGCGATACCACCGCCGGAACCGCCGAGGGTGTAGGCCGGACGCAGCACGACCGGATAACCGATCTCCTCAGCGACCTCGAGACCACGCTTGAGATCATGGACGACCTCTGACTTCGCCACCGGCTCACCGATCTTCTCCATGGTCTCCTTGAACATGAGACGATCCTCGGCCTTCTTGATGGTGAGGGCCGTGGTACCGATGAGGCGCACGTTATGGGAGGCGAGGTAACCGGACTCGTCCAGTGCCATCGCCAGGTTCAGTCCCGCCTGACCACCGAGGGTCGGCAGGATGGAGTCTGGCTTCTCCTTCTCGATCAGCTTCTCCAGTACATCTACGGTCAGCGGCTCAATGTATACATGATCCGCGATATCCTTATCCGTCATGATGGTCGCCGGGTTCGAGTTCAGCAGTACGACCTCGACGCCCTCTTCCTTCAGTGAACGGCAGGCCTGGGTGCCGGCGTAGTCGAACTCCGCAGCCTGACCGATGACGATCGGACCGGAACCGATCATCAGGACCTTCTTAATACTTGTATCTCTCATGTTCAGCCCTCCATCATCTTCATAAAGCGATCAAACAGGTATGCGCTGTCACGTGGACCCGGGCAGGCCTCCGGATGGTACTGTACCGTCACGATGTTCTTGCCCTTATAGCGCAGGCCCTCATTCGTACCGTCGTTGACATTGACGAACGCCTCTTCCGCGATCGCCGGATCGATCGTCTTCGGATCGACCGCATAGCCGTGGTTCTGGGACGTGATGTAAACACGACCGTTCGAGAGGTCCTTCACCGGATGGTTGCCACCGCGGTGACCATACTTCAGCTTGTAGGTGTCCGCACCGGTCGCAAGGGCCATCAGCTGGTGGCCGAGGCAGATCGCGAAGATCGGGGTCTCGGAAGCGTAGAGCTTCTTGATCTCCTCGATCACCGCCACGTTCTCCTTCGGGTCGCCAGGACCGTTCGAAATCATGATGCCATCCGGGTTCTGGCTGAGGATGGTCTCTGCGCTGGTGTCGGACGGGTACACTGTGACATCACAGCCGTGCCGCTGCAGGGAGCGGATGATGTTCCTCTTCGCACCGACGTCGAGGAAAGCGACGCGCTTCGGCTCGCGGTCACCGGTGTAGCGGGAGCCGTCCGGATTCTCCGCCTGTGCGACATAGACTTCCTTCGTGCTGGTCTTCTTTACGACGCCCTCGACCTTGTAGGCCTTGATGCGCTCGAGGAGTGCCGGCATCTCTTCCTTATGATAACGGTGGGTGGTGATCATACCGTTCATGGTTCCTTCGTCACGGAGTCGCTTGGTCAGCGCTCTGGTATCGATGCCTGCGATGCCCGGAACCTCGTTCTTCTTCAGGAAATTCTGGATGGTGTTCTCGGAGCGGAAATTCGACGGCATGCGGGAAAGCTCACGCACGATGAAGGCATCCGGCCATGGCTGTGCGGACTCCATATCTTCATAGCAGATACCGTAATTACCGATCAGTGGATAGGTCATCACGACCGCCTGTCCTGCGTAGGACGGGTCCGTCAGCACTTCGAGGTAGCCGGTCATCGAGGTGTTGAATACGACCTCGGAGATCACTTCCTTCTCTGCACCAATTGACGTACCCTTGAACACTGTTCCATCTTCAAGAATCAAAAATGCGTCCATTGTTTCTCCTTCTATCATTACATGGTGAATGGTTACTAACTTGAGTTACTTGCTTGAGTTTCTTCTTATATATTATCTGTTTACACCCGTGGGTTTCAAGTCCAGATGAAGATATATCTTCATCTGGACTTGAAACCCACGGGTGGGCAAGGTGCGAAGCACCTTTGCCAGGGCA
Source organism: Oribacterium sp. HCP3S3_B9 (assembly GCF_052064255.1). Lineage (NCBI taxonomy): Bacteria > Bacillati > Bacillota > Clostridia > Lachnospirales > Lachnospiraceae > Oribacterium > Oribacterium sp. HCP3S3_B9. Next base: position 33,874 of record NZ_JBQHVY010000011.1, on the reverse strand, counting down.
TAGCGAGGATTTCCTGCGCACGAACGTCATCCGCACGATCTCAGCGATATCCGCGCAGGAATCCGAGTTATGTCCGTAAACAGTCACTAAGCCACTGGGAAATCCCCGGTGAACACCTCCACGGCCGGGCCGGTCATGAAGCCGTGGCCGGTTGCGGCGTCGTAGCGGATCGTGAGGTCGCCGCCCACCAGGTGGACGAGGACCTCGGTATCCTTTCGAAGCTTCCCGGCGAGGCAGCCCGCAGCGACGGCCGCAGTCGCACCGGTTCCGCAGGCGAGGGTCTCTCCGGAACCACGCTCCCATACACGGAAGTCGATCTCGGTGTCTGAGATGATCCGGATAAACTCCGAGTTTACCTTCTCTGGAAAACGCGGATGGGTCTCAAAATCATGCCCATATAAAAGAAAATCCAAATCAGAGACCTTAGAAACACGAAGCTCCGGATTATCTGAAAGGAAATATACCGCATGCGGATTTCCAACATCGATTCCGATGAAATGGAGATGCATCCCGTGAACAGTGATATCTTCCGGAAGCTCTGATGTCAGCTTCGCCACGCCCATATCCACCGTCGCGCGGGTCATAACCCCATGTTCTGTATAAAGCTTTATGTTCTTAAGTCCCGATTTGGTATCGATGACTGCTTCTGTTCGATCAGCGGGAATGATGCCGTGATCATAGATAAATTTGGCGACACAACGGATCCCGTTGCCGCACATATTGCCCTCCGATCCGTCGAGGTTAAACATATGCATGTACGCATCTGCCCTATCTGACGGCTCAATCAGGATCAACCCGTCGCCGCCGACACCGTAGTGCCGATCTGCGATGCGCTTCGCCAGCGCCGAAGGGTCCTGAACCTGTTCGGAAAAGCAATTTACATATACATAGTCGTTTCCACAACCCTGCATCTTTGTAAATTTCATCTTTTTTCCTTTTAGAATAAAACCTGTAGATATATTGTGTAGGAGCCATGCAACCGACGAACCACACATGGTTCGTCGGTGTGGCGTATCCGCCACATGGATTGATCGAAGGCAATGTAGCTGTATGCGAGCATACGATACATTGTCTTCGATCAATCCGCATGGCTCTGAACGATACACAAATTTTCACTATATTAGCAAAATAGGTCTCCCAATACAAGCCCCGTTTTACGAAAAAAACAAGGCGCAGGGAGTCCGGTGATTCCCTGTGCCCTGTCTTTTTACTTCTTCTTTCCGAGGTAGGCGGCCTGGATGTCGTCGTTTGCGAGGAGCTCGGCACCGCTGCCCGAGAGGGTGATGCGACCGGTCTCCATGACGTAGGCCTGATGTGCGACCTTGAGCGCCATGTTCGCGTTCTGCTCGATGAGCAGGATCGTGGTGCCATGCGTTTCATTGATGCGCTGGATGATGGAGAAGATCTCGCGAACGATGATCGGAGCGAGGCCAAGGGACGGCTCGTCGAGCATCATGATCTTCGGCTTCGACATGAGGGAGCGGGCGACGGCGAGCATCTGCTGCTCACCACCGGACAGGGTGCCGGCGAGCTGCCAGGAGCGCTCCTTCAGTCGCGGGAACATGCCGTAGATTTCCTCGATGTCTGCGTCGAGCGCGTCGCTTCGGAGGTATGCACCGATTTTGATGTTCTCGAGGACGGTCATATCCGGAAAGACGTGACGTCCTTCCGGGCAGAGCACGATGCCCTTCTCCACACGCTTCGCGGTCGGCATGCTCGTGATATCCTCGCCATCGAAGACGATGCTTCCTTCGCTCGCTTTCACCAGTCCGGAAATCGTACGCAGCGTCGAGGACTTGCCGGCACCGTTCGCACCGATCAGGGTGACGATGGCGTGATCCGGTACATCGAAGCTGATGCCCTTCACGGCTTCGATGCCGCCGTAATGAATTTTCAGATTCTCTACTTTCAGCATGTTGTGTCCCCCTTGTTCTCTCTCATCCGCACTCTGTCTGCGACATTCCCAGCGAGCAGACGGATGTCTTCTCCCGCTCTTCCGGAGTGATCCACGATGTCGATTCGGATGTACGATTTAAAAATCTCAGTCTTCCGCATCGTCTGAACCTCCTAAGTAAGCGTCGATAACCTCCTGGTTATTCTGGATCTCCTCCGGTGTGCCATGTGCGATGAGCCTTCCGAAATTCAGAACGTAGATGCGCTCCGAGATCTGCATGACGAGATCCATGTGATGCTCGATCATGAAAATGGACAGGTGATACTGGTCACGGATCTTCACGATAAAGTCGGTCAGCTCCTGCGTCTCCTGCGGGTTCATGCCGGCCGCCGGCTCATCGAGCAGCAGCAGCTCCGGCTTCGTCGCGAGCGCACGTGCGATCTCGAGGCGGCGCTGGAGTCCGTACGGAAGGCTCGATGCGATATCATCCTTGTACGCATAGAGGCCCTGCTCCTGCAGAAGCTGCTCGGTCTCTGCCCGCATGCGCTCCTCTTCCTTCCGGTTCAGGCGCAGCGTCGCGCTGAAGACATTGTCCTTCGCACGGAGATGCTCGGCGATCAGGACGTTATCGAAGACCGTCAGATTCGAGAAGAGACGGATGTTCTGGAAGGTCCGGGCGATGCCGAGCTTCGTTATGGCATCCGGAGCGTTGCCACGGAGATCGCGGCCGTCGAACTTCACGGAGCCGGAGGTCGGGGTATAGATACCGGTGATGCAGTTAAACGCCGTCGTCTTGCCGGCACCGTTCGGACCGATCAGGGCGACGATCTCACCGCGGTTGACCTCGAGTGAGAGGCCGTCGATCGCGCGTACGCCACCGAACTGCATGACGACGTTCTCCATCTGGAGGACATTTTCTTTTACTTCCCTCATCTCTGCTCCTCCACTTCCTTCACTGTTTTCTTTCCTATATAAAGCGCAGACGCATACGCACTGCCGAAACGAAGGTCCGGCTTTTTCATCTCACTCATCCCTTTCCCCTCGCTTTCTTCACTTTTTTCTTCCCGAGTCCCCGGAAGAAGCCGAGGATCCCGTTCCAGCTGAATTCACTCGTGCCCATGAGGCCGCGGGAGTAGAACAGCACGACCACCATCAGGAGGATGGAGAAGATCACCATTCGGAAGCCCGGACGGAACAGCGGGATGTTGATACTGCCGATGTAGAGCGGCTCATCGAAGAAGCGGAGCAGCTCACGGCCGGCGGTCACGAGGAAGGCCCCCAGCACGGAGCCGGTCACAGAGCCGATCCCGCCGATAACGACGATCAGCAGGATGTCGTAGGTGAGGGACACCTGGAAGGTCTTACTGTCGATGGAGCGCATGAACATCGCGAGCATGCCGCCACTGACGCCGGCGAAGAAGGAGGAAATCACGAAGCTGAGCTCCTTCGTCTTAAACAGATTGATGCCCATCGCCTCAGCCGCGATCTCATCCTCGCGGACCGCCTTGAACATCCGTCCGAAGGACGAGTTGATCAGGAGTACCATGAGGCCAATGCAGACGACCGTAAGCGCAAGCACCTGGAATAAACTCGAGAAGCCCGGGATGGACTTGAGGCCATACGAGCCGTTCGTGATGGTATCGAGCTGCGGAGCCGAGATCAGCGCACGGATGATCTCCGCGAAGCCGAGGGTCGCGATCGCGAGGTAGTCGGACTTGAGACGGAGCACCGGGATACCGATGAGGGCCGCAAAGGCCGCCGCTACGAGTCCGCCGAGGATCAGCGCCACGAGGATCGGTGCGTGCAGGTTCGCGATCGCCGGATGGATACCGGAGATGTAGTACACGGAAGCACGCTGCTCGACCGGGATCGTGAGGATCGCGGTCACATACGCGCCGAGCGCCATAAAGCCGGCCTGGCCCAGCGAGAACAGACCCGTGAAGCCGTTCACGAGGTTCATGGACACAGCGACGACCGCATAGATCATCGAACGCTCGATGATGGAAATCGCATAATTGTAGCTGTATTTGTTCGCGTCCAGGAAGGCGCAGGCCCCGAGGATCGCCACGATCAGCAGGAGGCTCAGGATGGTGTTTCTGCGCTTCTCCGGCGTCATGTTTACCTTTGTTTTCATCGCTGCTTCCTCCTTATACCTTGTTCGTGGTCTTCTCACCGAAGAGTCCGGTCGGCCGCACGAGCAGCACGACGATCAGGATGACGAAGGTGAAGGCATCTGAGAAGGTGGAGTAGCCTGCGGCGACGAGCGCCGTCTCCCCGAGTCCGATCAGGAAGCCTCCGACGACCGCACCCGGGATCGAGCCGATCCCACCGAATACGGCTGCAACGAAGCACTTCATGCCCGGCAGGGATCCGGAATACGGATACACGGTCATACGATCGGTGAAATACAGGATGGAGCCGACCGCGGCGAGCAGTGACCCGATCGCGAAGGTCAGGGAAATCGTCTTATTGATATCGATACCCATGAGGGACGCGGTCTCATAGTCCTTCGAAACTGCACGCATCGCCATACCCATCTTCGTATGCTGGATCAGCGTGATGAGTAAACACACGAGCACGAGTGTCAGCACCGGCGTCAGGAAGGTGACGAAGGAAGCCGACAGGCCGCCGATCTTATAAACGTGCTTCAGCACCGGGATCTCCGGATAGCCCATCGGGAGCGCGGTGAAGAGGTAGGTCGCGAGGTTCTGCAGCAGGTAGGACACGCCGATCGCAGAGATCATGACGGACATACGCGGAGCGGAACGAAGCGGCTTATAGGCGACGCGTTCAATGCCTACACCAAGTGCGGTGGTGGTGATCAATGTCACCGGAACGGCGATGTACCATGGCAGTGACGCCATGGCGAAAATCATGAAGTAGCCGGCCATCATGAAGATATCTCCATGGGCGAAGTTGATCAGGCGCAGGATGCCGTAGACCATCGTGTAGCCGATGGCGATCAGTGCGTAGGCACCGCCGAGCGAGATACCTGTCAGACACTGCTGCAGGAAGGTTGTAAGAGACATAGGTTTTTCCCCTTTGAAGATGCCCTCGGGCGAGGGTGGAATCGAGTGTGTTACATGCGTGAGCATAAACAGAATTGCAGGAAGGAGTCGCTCGAAGCGGTCCTTCCTGCATTCATCGGCTGCCGGTGGAGTGGCGACAGACGCCACCGCCCGGAGCGGAAGCTTTCATCAGTTCTGAACGGTTGTGGTGGTCAGGAACTCGAACTTGCCGTCCTTCACGGTCTTGATGAAGGCCATATCCTTGTTTGCATCCCCATTCTCATCGAAGCTTATGCCGGAGCCGGTCACACCGTCGAAGGAAACGGACTTCAGGGCTTCCTTGATCGCCTCACCATCGGTGGACTGCGCCTTTTCGATCGCATGGTATGCTGCGAGGTACGCATCATAGCCAAGGGCAGAAACGGCCGGGATGACATCCGACTGCTTGTTTGCGGTCAGATACTCCTTGAAGCCGGTGATGAAGGACTTCGCCTCATCGTTGGCCGGCTCGGACTCATCGAAGAAGGTGGAAAGAACAATGCCCTCTGCAGAGGCGCCTGCATTTTCGATGATGGTGGAGTTCTCCCAGGTATCACCAGCGGCGATCAGGGACTCGATGCCGAGCTCGCGTGCCTGCTTGATGATGAGCGGTGCTGTCGTGATGGAGGACGGTGCGAAGATGATGTCCGGGTTCGCGGCCTTGATGTTCGTGAGCACTGCCTTAAAATCGGTCTGGTTCGTCTGGAACTGCTCCTCGTCGACGACGGATCCACCGAGCTTCTCAAATGCGGTCTTGAAGAAGGAACCTAAGCCAGAGGAGTAGTCATCACCGAGCTGTGTCAGAACCGCTGCGCTCTTGTAGCCGTTCTGGTAGGCGTAGTTCGCCATAACGGTGCCCTGGAACGGATCGAGGAAGCAGACTCTGAAGTAGTAGTCATTGCCCTGGGTCACCTGCGGGTTCGTGCAGGATGCGCCGATCGCCGGGATCTTCGCGTCAGCGAAAATCTGGCCGGCTGCGATGGAAACACCGGAGCCATAGGAACCGAGCACGACGCTGACCTTATCGCCGACCAGCTTGTTTGCGGCACTGACGGCCTCGGTCTTATCCGACTTATTATCGACCTCATCAAGCTCGATCGTGTACTCGGTGTCACCGATCTTCACGGTCTTATGAGTCTCGTTTGCGTAACGCATACCGAGTACCTCCTGGAATCCGCCACCGCCGTTCTCGCCGGTCGTCGGCTCAAACACACCGATCCGGATGACGTTTCCACCGGACTTTCCGGAAGACGATCCGGCTGCCGGTGTCGAAGATGCGCCACATGCCGCCAGAGATGCGGTCATCGCCGCTGCAAGTCCAAGTGCTACGAGCTTTGCTGATTTCATAATCTCCTCCTCTGAAATGTGCCAGTGGTGATGTACATCTCCGTCTGGACATTCTTCTTTGACGTGTGCGGGTGTCGCGGACGTTTGTCCGCTTGCCTCGTACATTTGCTTTATTTTATCACTTCAGTGTATGAATGCAAGAGGAATTCTCACTAAAGTTTGATAAAATCCATCGTTTCATAGCGTCCGGTTATGGCTAGGATACAGAAAAGGGAGCTGCCGCTCACGCGACAGCTCCCTTGCTGGTCTTTTTTCTTCAAATCATTCTATTGTCAAAATAAGGCAATGTAAACTTCTGGAGAAGTTCGAATGTGTCAAACTCAAGCAATGTTACATAGTAATAACGCAGTCATTTGCAAAAATCAACTATCTTCGTCGGCTGCGGCTGCGGTTGCGCTCCGCGCGGACAGTGTGTGCGGCCTGATGCTCGCGAAGCTTCTCGTCCTCCATGTGCGTGCGGGCGCGCTGCTTCAGGCTACGTTGTGAAACATCGCTTCTCACGCGCGAGGTCTTCTGCTCCCGCAACGGAGCTTCATCCATCCCTGTGCGGGCACGCTGCCGGGTGCTGAGTCGCGATGCATCATCGCGGCTGTACGACGCTTTCCGCTCGCGGCGTCGCTCGACGAGGGCGAGGAACTCTTCCTCGGACATCTCCATCTCCTGGAGGCGCTGTGCGCGCTTCTCCTGCATGCGGCGACTCAGCTTCCGGTCGTCATGGACGTTCTTCAGGCCGACCGCGGTGCCGGAGCCGAGGATGAAGAAGGCCATCACGCCGACGATGGTCAGGACACTGACCGAGGTGGCGACGGCGACCTTCGTGCTGGTCGGGGTCTCATGCAGGATAACCTCGATGGTCGGCTCCTTCTGGATGAAGTAGCGGCCGACCGTCACGCCATCCGCGAGATACTCGATCTCCGCGATCGTATGCGTCGGGATCCCCGACGACGGAAGATTATAGTTCAGCTTATATGTGATGCCGTCCTGGCTCGCGCCCTTCGGCAGTGACAGCAGCACATTTCCCTCGACATGGATATCGGAGGCCTTACAGATCTCGTCGACGATGGTGTCCGCGACGAAACGGTTCCGAAGCTCCTCTCGATTAAAGAGCGCGTCCGAAACCGGCTGGTTCTCCGTCTGGTTGAAGCCGAGATCCAGGAGCGCCTTCGTATCGACGTAGTGCGCCGGGTTTTTATCCTGCAGCACGACCGCCACCAGATGACGGCCATCCTGCTCGGCCATGGTAATCAGCGTATTGCCGGCAAGCTTTGTATAGCCGGTCTTGCCGGCGATGACACGGGCATCCGAATAGGCAGTGTCCTTGCGAAGCATCTTATGCTCCATATAGACGGTCAGACCGCCCGGATTTCGGATCGTCCCCGCCATCTTGTAGGACGCATGGGACTCGATCTCCAGGAAGTCCCTGTTCTTCATCGCTTCCGCACCGATCAGTGCCATATCATAGGCACTGGTGTAGTGGTCCTCGGCATAGAGGCCGGACGGATTTGCGAAGTGGCTGTCCTGGCAGCCGAGGCGTGTCGCCTCCGCATTCATCATGTCGACGAAGGCCTCGCGGGAACCCGCCACATGGCAGGCGAGTGCATTGCCGCACTCATTCGCAGATTTCAGCAGCAGTGCGTAGAGACAGTCCCGTACCGTCAGGACGTCGCCCTCTTCGATCTGGGCATTCGACGATCCGGCGTCGACATTGTACACGTCATCATGACTGAAGGTCACCTGCTCATCGAGGTCACAGTGCTCCAGTACCACGAGTGCGGTCAGCACCTTCGTGATCGACGCCGGGGCCATCTTTTCGTGCATGTTCTTCTGAAACAGGACCGCACCGGTGTCCGCGTCGAGGACGACGCCCGCGCCCGCGGTGAGCTCCGTATACGGGAAGTTCCACGCGGCGTACGCGTGCATCGCGAGGAGCGGCGTCCCCAGGGTACATATGAGAAGGGTCATGAGGACGGCAGCGCAGGTTCGGCGCCATCGCCCGTGATGATGATAAAACATGGGTTTTCTTTCCTTTTTGCTAACAGATCAGATAAGGGCCGTCCCTTATGTCAGTCGTCCAGTGCCTCATTCAGCACTCCGGTTCCGGCGAGGACGAAGCGTCCGCCGGCGATGATCGGGATCTCGGAGCCGTCGGCGCGGATCGCCGTGATGCGGTCGAGCTCGTCATACGGGATCGTGATGTCGGTGTGCACGGCGAAGTAGGCCTTCTCCGGCTCTGTCTTCCGGAGGATCGAGCAGCTGTTGTCCTTCGCGACGAGTTCCTTTCCATCCGGATTATAGAGCTGCATGTCCTCCATAAAGGAGTAGCAGGTGTCGCCGACCGCGAAGTGCGGACCGGTCTTCTCTGCGATCAGAATCGGCATCAGTGCACCGATACCGTAGCGCTGTGCCATCCGGTAGGCGCGGGTGTTCGTGCCGATCGCGAACTCTCCCATCGGCAGGCGCTCCTTCTCACCGAAGATCACCTTGCGCATGAGTGCCCGTCCCTGCTCCGGGTCCGGGAAATTCGCACAGCTGTAGTCCGCGACGCGACCATCCTCGAAGCGGATCCGGAGATCCCGGAACTGGAAGCCCTCGATAAACACAGAGCGGACGTTCAGCATACCGGAGGTGCCTTCGAGCTGCGGCGAAGTGAAGACCTCACCGAGCGGGATGTTCACATCCGACAGGCAGTTCTCGAAATTCGTCTCGCGGGCAGGATTCGCCAGCGGGTGGAGCTGTACGTACAGGTCGGTTGCATTGCCCTTCCCCTGGATATGAACGGTGCGCGCCTGGTCCAGGGCGGCGATCAGACACTCCTGCACGGGACGGTACGCCGCAGAGGACAGGGTGTTGACCGCCTCCGTCTCGCGGAAAATCGCCTCAAAATCCGGGCCGATCGTCGGAAGCGGCCAGGCGATGATCGTGAACGAGCGCTCTTCCTCGAGCACGAATTCATGCACGAGCAGCTGCACGCTGTTCTGGTAGTGGCCGTACACCTCAGACTGGTGCGTCGTGAAGCGAAGCCGTGCAGGCTCCTCCACCGGCTCGAAGGCAGGCGCGCCGAAGCTTTCCATCACGACCGGACCCGCGTAGCGGCCGATCTCGTCCCCATAGGAACGGAAAATCTGGCGCTGCTCCTCGAGCATGCGGGCGCAGATGCGGTCCCCCATCACGAGGGCGAGGTCGTAGCTGTGATCGAAATCCATCTGCGGATTCGGGCTCTCATAGAGCTGGCGGCTCCGGCCCGGAGTGCGCGTCAGGAAATGCTGCGGGCGCAGCGGGATTGTGAAATCGAAGCCATCCTCCGCGAAAAGTGCCGCGGTGCGCTTCACCACGCGCTCGAAGCCTGCCGGGTAGCTGAACTCGACGACTGACTTCTTCTCGTACGGCTTCCCCTGAATGCGGAAGCCATCCTTAAATCCCTGGTACCAGGTCCGCGCCATGCGGTCAATGCGGTCGTCTGGCAGCTTCGCGATAAATTCCGCCGTCCGGAGGGCAGTGTCCGATACATAGTAGCCGAAGCGGCAGATGTCGGTCGGCTCCAGGAAATCGTGGTCAAGGAGAATCTGACGCGCGTAGGAACGCGCCGGGATGTACATCGCATCCATCTTCCGACGCAGGAAATCCTCGGAATAATCGTGGGCGTAGCTGTAAAGAACGTCGCGGAGCTGCTTCGGTTCCGGAATGCCGGCCATCCAATCGTCCGTTCGGGTCTGGTCACTCGTGGCCGAATTCCGACAAACGGCAGGGGTCACATCCGCCATGGCGGGCGACGGCGCTGCTGCAGGCTGCGGACAGGCTGACCTATACTCTTCCCACGCCGAGGTAAACATGCAGTAGACCTGCACGAAGGTCTCGAGCACACAGACGATGTCCTCGAGATCCTGCTGGTACGCCGACGGAATCAGCCCCTGCAGCTCCATGTACAGTGCCGACAGCTCGGCACCGACCGGCCCCAGCTTCGCCACGGCCACTCGCGGATTCAGGTAGGAATCCTCGTAGCGCTCCGCCGCTTCTCGGTACAGCGCCGCATTCCAGCGCTGAAGCTCTGGCAGTGGCAGCTCGCCCTCTGTGCGCGCTTTCATAAACGCATCCAGTAATAAAATAAATTCTGCGGCCGCCGTGAAGTATGCCTGGAAAGCGGCGTTCAGCGCATGCTCCTCCGGGATCTTACGGATCCGCTCAATCACATCATCATATCGTTCCATGGTGTTTCTTTCTTGGTAGTGGTAACGGGGCGTCATCGCTTCCCGGTAGTTTATGGGGTCTGACCCCATTACGATTTTCTTAAGGTGGTCGCCCTATCCTCGATGGGGGGGTCAGACCCCCTGGCTTCGCGGGAGGTCGTGGCGGGCCGCCGTCACTTCCCGGTAGTTTATGGGGTCTGACCCCATTACGTTTTTCTTAAGGTGGGTGCCCTATCCCCGATGGGGTCAGACCCCCTGGCTTCGCGGGAGGTTGTGGCGGACCGTCAGATCATCGTCTTCAGGCCGAGGGCGATGAAAATGATCCAGACCAGCAGTACGCAGGCGGCGAGGATGCCACCGATGCGGACCGGGACGTAGTTTTTCTCGCTGTCGTGGAGGGCCAGGATCAGGAAGTAGAGCGAGAAGATGGTCATCACGATGGAGCTGAAGCCCAGCGCGCCCAGGAGCATCGGTCCCTGGCCCTGGAAGTGCACCGCCAGGGCGAGGGTCGCGAGCAGGAGCCCGAGCGCCAGCAGCATCGTCAGGATGCACGGCCAGGTACCACGCGCGATCTTCTTCTTTATATAGTTGTATCGTTTCTTTTTGGTCATAGTTACATTTATTCTTTCTCGCGACTGAATGGGGTCTGACCCCATTATGAAATCCCAAAGGTGGTCGCTCTATCCTCGATGGGGTCAGACCCCTCGGCTTCGCGGGAGGTCGTGGCGGGCCGCCGTCGCTTCTCGGTAGTTTATGGGGTCTGACCCCATTACGATTTTCTTAAGGTGGTTGTTCTATCCTCGATGGGGTCAGACCCCCTGGCTTCGCGGGAGGTTGTGACGGGTTGCGGTTGCTTCCCGGGATACATCCAGGTCGGGAGCATTGTCCTCTTCCGCTACTGCTTCGGGTGTTTCAGGAAGTAGCGGCGGATGCGTTCGTGCTGGACGATATGGAAGGCGATGTAGCCGAGGGTGCCGCCGAGGGTGTTCAGGATGATGTCGTCGACGTCGCAGCTTCCGGCGCGGAAAAACAGCTGAATCATCTCGATCGAGTAGCTGAGGAGATAGGTGCAGATCACCGCGTCGTACCAGTACTTCCGGCAGCGTGAGCTGATCACACCGAGAATGAAGCCAAACGGCATAAATCCGAGGATGTTCCCGTAAAGGTTTAGGAACACGCCTCGGAATCCGATTTGCGATGCACAAAAAAGATACCGTCTGATTTCCACAAACGGCTTCAGATTATAGGTATAGTTTTCCTTCACGCCGAGCCCCCGCTCCGCCATGTCCGCGAAGAACATGAGGTAGAACAGCGCGCCCAGGTAAAGGACGAAAAGAACCCAGCCCAGTCGCTGGTTTCTCGTGCTGTGCTTCGCCATCCGTTTAGAAGGTGATGTCGTTCTTCCGCTTCAGAAGCAGCGCACCATTCACGATCGACAGGATGCCGATGATGAGGCCGGACACCAGGATGATCACACCGAGCGCGATCGAACCCGCCCCCGTATTTCGCATCGTTTTATATACTTTTTCCATATTATCTCCGATCATACATTCCTATCTTTAAGAGATCTCCAGAGTCCCTCGCCCGACGCCCTGCGCCGCGCTTCCGAGCAGATTCGAACGCCGTTTCCCCATAGAAAGCGCCTTTTTATGCAAAATCTGCAGACCTCTGAACATCAACATCTTAGCATAATGGAAAAATGATGGCAAGTTTAGTATAATAGGGCTCAGATCTGTGCCGGGCAGGTGTACCCGGATGCCCACAGCCCGACATCGTACGAATACAGCTTTGCATAGCAGCGAATACAGGAGATGAATGATATGGAAGCAGAATTACTGAAAGAACTGGATGACGAAACCTGGGATGCGGTCAGCGCGTTAGTGTCTCTGTGCAATGCAGCCGACCACACCTCGTATGACACAGACCTGGACGGTGACTTCTACTATATCATCCGAAATGATGACCCGGAGGAGAGCGGTGTCGAGGAGGCACTGTTTGCCGTACTCTCCGGCTATCTTCTCGGCGAGACCATCGACGGGAAGCCGGTGCTGGAGATCGAGGCCTTCACCCACCCGAGGATGCGCCAGATCGGCATGTTCCGCATGTGCTACCAGAGCCTGCTCGACGACTTCCGCGGCTATCGCATCCGTTTCATGATCAAGCGCCCGATCGTCGCAGATGATGAACCGGTATACGATCGAATATCTTTTTCGGACGAGGATTATTCACAGGACGCTCGGGATGGAAGCAGCTCCTGCGAAGACCAGCATGAAGTGGGTGATTCCGATATGTCCGGCAGACCGCTACGGACCGCGACGCCGTTCGTCGCACCGGACAGCTACGAGACACTCCGTGCCCTTGGGGCGACACATCAGTACGATGAGCTGTTCATGGCGAAGACGCTCGCGCGCCCGATCTCCGATCCGGGCGACAACCTCTCAAACAGCTATGGTGAAGTGCATCTCACGCCGTTCAGCGCCGACACACTCTACCTCTACGGCCTCCTCGTCTATGATACGTATCTCGGGAAGGGGCATGGCCGCGCCCTGATGGAAGCGGTCGAAGCCACGCCGGCCGACGGCCCATATAAAAAGGTACTTCTTCAGGTCGCCAGCAATAATGATATCGCGGTTCACCTCTACGAAAGCCTCGGCTACCAGGAAACGGAGCGAGTACTCTATTTTCTCAACAAAGAATAATTAAGTAGTAACCCAACCACCCTGTACTGACTTGAGAAGTTTGAGGCGCTCCTCATTCGCCCACCCCATAAAGTCAGTGGATCTTTGCACGTTTTGGTCCCACCCCAATTCATGAGGAGCACTCTAACTTCTGGCTGACCGGAAGCCAAAGAACGATCGTAGGCATGGTTAAATGCGGAAATTGATGATCGTGCCTGCTATTACGATCGATTTTCAGGTAATTATTGAGCGCGGCCTGGAAATCTTCACTGACGGACCTGGCGAAACAGATGAAAATCGAAGATGCTATCCAATAACTGGCGGATTATGAAATAGTGGATATTTTTAACATCGTTTATCATTTTTGTGTACGATGCTAAGATATCCACTATTTCATAATCGGGCGCATATTGGATAGTTTTCTGTAAAATCATGCATACGCATATAAGCGTACTATCCAATCTTCCTCGATTTTTCAAATAGTGGATATATATTTCGCGCTTCTGAGAAGAATTTTTATAAGCAGATATCCAATTAACCTTTATTTATAAAATACTGGATACTCGAGCCCGGATTCCTCTTTTGAAATAAGGCTTTTCATATCCAGTATTTTCAAAATCGCCTAAGAGTGGATGTGTTTAAGCCATCCTCGATTATTCCAGTCCAAAAACATATCCAGTATTTTCAAAATCAAGCCATATTGGATAGGAACATGACGTTTTAGCCCCAGGGCCCGGGAACCTGCTTGCCGTTAGCATCGATCCAATTTTTCACTGTTTTGATACAGCATCACTCGACCGAACTAAAACAGGCGCCGGTTTTTTGTTTGCCTGCTTGGGGTGGGACCGATATGTAAGTAGATAAAAGATGTATGCCGGGGTGGGCAGGCAAACAAAAAGAGGTGCCTTATATAGCCCCTTGAAAGCCGCCGTATAAGCAGATTCTTCCATCGCTTATACGGCGGTCATATTTTACATTCTTCCGAATGATGCTATCTTCAGCTTTCTCACTTCACCTTCAGCTTGTCGAGTCCCCAGATGTCCTTCACGTACTCTTCGATGGTACGGTCGGAGGAGAACTTGCCGGCGTTTGCGGTGTTGAGGATCGCGGCTCTTGCCCACCATGCCTCGTCCTGATACTTCGCGACGGCACGCTCCTGTGCGTCGTGGTAGGACTCGAGGTCCTTCAGGATGAAGTAACGGTCTGCGACGTCGGACTCCTGGGTGTTCAGAAGTGAGTTGTAGAGCGGACGGAACAGCTCCGGGTTCTCCGGGCTGTAGTAGCCGTTCACGAGCTGCATCAGCACGCGACGGATCTTCTGGTTGTTGTTGAAGATCTCCATCGGTACATACTGATGGTTGTGCTCGAGCTCGATGACCTCCTCAGCGGACATACCGAAGATGAAGGCGTTCTCATCCCCGACTTCCTTTACGATCTCGACGTTCGCACCATCCATGGTTCCGAGGGTCAGGGCACCGTTCAGCATGAGCTTCATGTTGGAGGTTCCGGACGCTTCCTTGGACGCGGTCGAAATCTGCTCGGAGATATCCGCGGCCGGGATGATGATCTCGGCGTTCGATACACGGTAATCCTCGATGAAGACCACCTTGATCTTACCGTTGATGGACTCGTCGTTATTGATGACGTTCGCCACGCTGTTGATCAGCTTGATGGTCAGCTTCGCGGTCTTATAACCTGCCGCCGCCTTCGCACCGAAGATGTATACATGCGGATAGAAGTTCATATCCGGATGATCCTTCAGCTCGTTGTACATGTACATCACGTGCAGGATGTTCATCAGCTGACGCTTGTACTCGTGCAGTCTCTTGACCATGACGTCGAAGATCGCATCCGTCGATACCTGGATGCCGTTATGCTCGAGGATGTACTTCGCGAGGCGCTCCTTGTTGTGACGCTTGATCGCCATGAACTCCGCCTGGCACTTCTCATCATCCGCATAGACCTCGAGCTTCTTGATCTTCGAAAGGTCGGTAATCCAACCATCGCCGATCTTGTTGCTTACCCAGGCTGCAAGCTCCGGGTTCGCATGTACCATCCATCTACGCGGGGTGATACCGTTCGTCTTGTTGGAGAACATCTCCGGGAACATCTCATAGAAGTCCTTCAGGGTCTCCTTCTTCAGAATCTCGGTATGAAGCTGTGCGACACCGTTCACGGCGTGGCTTCCCACGATCGCGAGGTGCGCCATCTTCACCTGACCGTCATAGATGATCGCCATCTTCGAGATCTTATACTCTGCGTTGTTCGGATACTTTGCACGGATCTCCTCACAGAAGCGACGGTTGATCTCCTCGACGATCTGGTAGATACGCGGAAGCAGCTTCGAGAAGAGCTCGATCGGCCACTTCTCGAGGGCCTCGGCCATGATGGTGTGGTTCGTATATGCACAGGTCTTCTTCGTGATCTCCCATGCCTCATCCCACTCGAGGCCATAGTCGTCCATGAGCACACGCATGAGCTCAGCGACCGCTACGGTCGGGTGCGTATCGTTCAGCTGGAACGCGACCTTCTCGTACAGATGGTGAATGTCTCCATCATGCTTCTCGTAGTACTCCTTGACGGCGGTCTGTACGGAAGCGGAGATGAAGAAGTACTGCTGACGCAGACGAAGCTCCTTACCCGCGAGGTGGTTATCGTTCGGATAGAGGACCTCGACGATGTTACGCGCCATGTTCTCATTCTCTACGGCTGCCTGGTAGTTACCCTTATCGAACTCCTCGAGACGGAAGGTCTCCTTCGCCTCGGCATCCCATACACGGAGAGAATCGACGACATGATTACCATAGCCGACCACCGGTGTATCGTACGGAATCGCGATGACGGACTGATAGCCCTTCTGAACGAACTTCAGCTTGCCGTTTTCGTTACGTGTCTCCACCCAGCCGCCGAACTTGACTTCCTTCTGAAGCTCCGCACGACGAAGCTCGAACGGGTTACCGTCTCTCAGCCAGTCGTCCGGCACCTCACGCTGGTAACCATCCTCGATCTTCTGCTTGAACATACCATACTTGTAGCGGATGCCGCAGCCACATGCCCAGTAGTTAAGCGTTGCGAGGGAATCCAGGAAGCAGGCGGCGAGACGGCCGAGACCACCGTTTCCGAGTGCCCAGTCCGGCTCAGCCTCCTCGAGTGCATTGAGATCCAGTCCCAGCTCCTCGATCGCCTCCTTCAGCTCCTCATGACAGGTCAGATTCAGGATGTTGTTACCAAGTGCACGGCCCATCAGGAACTCCATGGAGAGGTAGTACACGCGCTTCGCGTCCTGCTTCTCTGCAGCCTTCTGGGTCTTCATCCAGTCGTCGATGATGACATCCTCGACAGCATACGCCACTGCATGAAATGCTTCCTTCGTATTCAGATCTACGAGAGATCTACGGTAGAGCTTACGCGCATTGGTCTCGACAGCCTTCTTAAATGCTACCTTGTCAAACTTTTCCACCATATATAAAATCCTTTCATTCTCAATTCACTTTGCATCTGCAAAGCTTCGAATATACTTCCGACCAGGATCACGCCCCCTTCCCCTGTGCGGGAACCTCGTGAACCGCGGAAGAACTACGGAGGCCATAAGGGCCTCCGCCGTCTACATATGAATTACAGCTTCTCAACCGCAAGCTTTACCTGCTTACCGTTGATATCCCACTCCTTTTCATAGCCCTTCATGATGTCATATACGATGCTGTCGGCCATTACGATTCGCTTGATTTCGTCTTCATTCTTCTGCATAAGTGCAGCGACTTCTGCATTGTCCTTCACGTAAACCGTGATGTGGTCCATAACCTCGAAGCCGGCTTCCTTACGCATGGTCTGAAGCTTACTGATGATCTCACGGACGAAGCCCTCTTCCTCGAGTTCCGGCGTCAGGTTCGTGTCGAGCACGACGGTGAGGCTCATGTCCTCCTCGGTCACGAAGCCGCCCTTCTGTGCGACGTCGATGAGGAGATCGTCCTTCGTGAGGCTGACCTCGGTGTCACCGTCCACGGTGAACTTCAGTACGCCGTTCTGGTCGAGCTCGTCCATCGCTGCAGAGCCATCCATCTCGGTGAGATGTGTACGAATCGCGTTTAAGTGCTTGCCATACTTCGGACCGACGGTCTTCAGCTGTGGCTTAAATGTATAGGAAGTGAATGCGCGAAGGTCATCCTGGAAGGTCACCTTCTTGACATTCAGCTCGTCTTCGACGATGTCGACGAAGAAAGGATCGAGTACGTGCTCTGCCTTTACATACATGTCACCGATCGGCTGACGATTCTTTACAGCTGCGGTGTTTCTCGCTGCACGACCGAGCAGTACCATGTGCAGCACCTCATCCATGTTCTCCTCGAGGGCCGTGTCGATCATCGACGCGTCCGCCTCCGGGAAGCTGCAGAGATGAACGGATTTCTTCGCAGACGGATCCACGCTGCATACCAGGTTACGGTAGATGGACTCGGTGATGAACGGAACCATCGGTGCCGCTACCTTCGAGAACGTTACCAGTGCGGTATAGAGCGTCATGTAAGCATTGATCTTATCCTGCTCCATGCCCTTCGCCCAGAAGCGCTCTCTCGAACGACGAACATACCAGTTCGACATGTCATCGACGAAATCCTGCATCGCGTTCGCCGCCTCCGGGATACGGAAGTTCGTGAGGTCGTCATCGACTTCACGGATCACGGTGTTCAGCTTGCTGAGCAGCCAGCGATCCATGACACCGAGGGACGCGTAGTCGAGGCTGTACTTCGTCGGGTCGAAGTCGTCAATGTTGGCGTACAGAACGAAGAATGCATAGGTGTTCCAGAGCGTCGACAGGAACTTACGCTGTCCCTCGACGACGGCCTTATCATGGAAGCGGTTTGGCAGCCATGGTGCAGAGTTCGTGTAGAAGAACCAGCGGATGGCGTCGGCACCGTGCTTCTGGAGCGCATCCATCGGGTCGACTGCATTGCCCTTCGACTTACTCATCTTCTGTCCGTTCTCGTCCTGAACATGGCCCAGTACGAGGACGTTCTGGTACGGTGCCTTATTAAAGAGGATCGTACTCTCGGCGAGGAGGGAATAGAACCATCCACGGGTCTGATCCACGGCCTCACAGATAAACTGTGCCGGGAACTGGGACTCGAAGAGCTCCTTATTCTCGAACGGATAGTGATGCTGTGCATATGGCATCGCGCCGGAATCGAACCAGCAGTCGATCACCTCCGGTACACGGTGCATCTCGCCGCCGCAATCCGGACAGCGCAGGGTGATCTGGTCTACATACGGCTTGTGGAGTTCGATGTGCTCGTAGCCCACATAGTCGGAGCTGTAGCCGCCCTTGCCCTCAGCCTTCAGCTGTGCGAGGAGCGCGTCGTAGTTCGTGGAACGCTCGCGGAGCTCCTGGATGGAGCCGATGGCCTCCTGCTTACCGCAGCACGGGCAGGTCCAGATGTTGAGCGGGGTGCCCCAGTAGCGGTTACGTGAAAGACCCCAGTCCTGTACATTCTCGATCCATGCACCGAAACGGCCGGTACCGATCGTCGCCGGGAACCAGTTGACGGTGTTGTTGTTGCGAACGAGGTCGTCCTTTACGGCACTCATCTTGATGAACCAGGACTCTCTCGCATAGTAAATAAGCGGCGTATCACATCTCCAGCAGTGCGGATAGGAGTGGGTGAACTTCGGCGCATCGAAGAGCAGCTTACGTGCGGACAGATCCTTCAGTACCTCTGGATCCGCGCTGATCGCACCCGCGACCATCTCCTTCTCGGTCGGCTTGCAGCGCATGCCGGCGAACGGCGTCTCCTCGGTCATCACACCCTTCTCATCGACGAACTTGATGAGCGGGAAGCCATTCTCACGGCCGACACGGGCATCATCCTCACCGAATGCAGGGGCAATGTGTACGATTCCAGTACCATCGTCTGCCGTTACGTAGCCGTCTGCGATCACGAAGTGTGCGCGCTTATGCTGCTTCGCAGCCGCCTCCGCTGCACATGCATAGAGTGGCTCGTAGTCGATCCCGACGAGGTCGGTACCCTTATAGGTCTCGAGGATCTCGTAGGCCGGCATGCCGTCCTTTGCAAGCGGGCCGAGTACCTTATCCAGCAGTGAGCAGGCCATCACGTAGGTGTAGCCGTCGGCAGCCTTTACCTTCGCGTAGTCCAGATCCGGATTTACACAGAGGCCGGTGTTCGATGGAAGGGTCCATGGGGTGGTCGTCCATGCGAGGAAGTAGAAATCCTGATCCTTCGCCTTGAAGCGGACGATCGCTGAACGCTCGGTCAGCTCCTTATAGCCCTGTGCTACCTCGTGGCTGGAGAGCGGGGTTCCGCAGCGCGGACAGTACGGTACGACCTTGAAGCCCTCGTACAGGAGCTTCTTCTTGAAGATCTCCTTCAGTGCCCACCACTCGGACTCGATATAGTCGTCATGGTAGGTAACGTACGGGTGCTCCATGTCTGCCCAGAAGCCGACCTTGTAGGAGAAGTCCTCCCACATGCCCTTATACTTCCAGACGTTTTCCTTACAGTGATCGATAAAAGGCGCGATACCGTAGTTCTCGATCTGATCCTTACCGTTGATGCCGATCTGCTTCTCGACCTCGAGCTCGACCGGAAGACCGTGGGTATCCCAGCCAGCCTTACGTGGTACCATCGCACCCTTCATCGCGTGGAATCTCGGAATCATGTCCTTGAACGCGCGCGTCTCGACATGGCCGATATGCGGCTTACCATTCGCCGTAGGCGGACCATCGTAGAAAACGTAGGATGGATCACCCTCGTGCTCCTTGATGGACTCTTCGAAGATATGATTCTGTCTCCAGAACTCCTCGACCTCGCCCTCGCGCTCTACAAAGTTCATGTTTGTATCAACTTTTCTAAACATAAGCGCCTTTTCTCCTTCAAAATATATATAAGTATAAACCGGTGTGGACCGGTTGCAGACCTCTAACCCGAAAAATAGGCAGAATGCGGCCTTTATAGCCTTCTCATTATAAAGTAGGGGGATGATAAAATCAAGGAAATAACGTGTAAAGGCGCGGTGCAGGCATACGAAAAGAAGCTGTGCCAAGTGGCACAGCTTCCAAAAGTTTTGTCTCGATTTTATCTGGATTTCGGTAAGCTTTCAGATTACCAGTCCTGGGCGTTTCCGTCAGAGATCTGTCCGTCCGGGCCCGGTACGTTGATCATGGTGTAGTCGATGACCGGTGCGATCTGGTTCGTGTATGCGCCTGCCGGTACGGATGGTCCGAACATCGCGCCTGCGGTCTGGGTGAGATCCGGCTCGCCGATCGCACTTGCAGCGTTTGTGTAGGCTGCATTTGCGGCTGCAGCAGCTGCCTTCGATGCGGCGACCTTATCGCTTACGGTGGTTCCGTTCGCTGCTGCGGCGCCTGCGCCCTTGATCTTGATGACATTGGTTACGATCTGGTTTGCTGTGAGGGATGCTGTGCTGCCGGCCTTCTTCGTGCCCTTCGCCGCGTTTCTTGCGACGGACTTCGCGTTAAATGCGTTCCGCACCTGCTTCGTGGAGGTGACGGTATCTACCAGGCTCTGGTATGCTGTATTTGCGGTGCCTGTACCGGCCGCGAGTGCGGTGCCTGCGAGTACAGATGCACTCATCAGAACAGCGGTGGTGGTTGCGACTACTTTCTTCGTGAAGTTTCTCATATTCGTTCTCCATTTCCCTGCAGGTCCCACAGGATATTCGAGGTGCCGGGCACCCGACGATCAAATCGTTCTCTGAAAGGCTTCAGATGAAGCTGCGGTGTTTTCAAACCGCTTCAGCCTCGCCATCGGTAAACCGATTCAGCTGATAATCCTACTATACCACAGCGGATTATGAAGAACAGCGCTTAAATTCTTGTTATTTGCTTAAGATTTGCTGGAGAATTCCAATTGCAGGCACTGTAAGCGCTTTAACTCGCGATCATGCCTACAAGAAAAGAATTCAGGCGGCAAGATTTCCTAGTCGCCTCATATTTCTCCAATTTCTGACGATTTCTTAACGTTTTCGTCAAAATCTGTAAGCGAATCGCAATCGAATCCCGCGGATTTCTGCACCCTCGGCATGCTATAGTATATTTATTCATACATTATAGTACGTGTGTTGTACCGGTATGCGCACGAGACATGCATCAGCTGCGTTTTCTATCCTCTTTCATGGGGCGCGGGCCAATGCTGAGATCCTGCGGCCATCCGGTCATCTATATCTACGAGGGGGAAGGTGTTATGCGTAAGTTCGAGCGATTCAGAAGAGTTACGAAAGGGAGGGCGATGTCCATACTGACCGCGGGTACCACGGTGCTGCTCAGCGCGGTGCTTCTGTCCACGCCTGCGCTTGCGGGCGAGTGGAGGGCGAACTCGACGGGGTTCTGGTACATAAATGATGATGGGAGCTATCCGACCTACGCGTGGCAGTGGATCGACGGAGACGGCGATGGGGTCTACCAGTGCTTCGCCTTCGACGAGAACGGATATCTCATGCTGAATCAGACGACGCCGGACGGCTATCTCGTCGGGGAGGCGGGTGCCTGGTTCGACGGAGTGACGCCCGTGACCCGGACGTATCCGGTCGGCACCTATGTCGCGCCGACGCCGATCGAGGGGCTCCGAAAGTATGGCTACGCTTCGGACGGTACGCGTCTTGTCACGAGTCGCACGGGTTCGAAAACGAACGCTTCCAATAAGACGAACAGCTCGAGCAACAAGAATAATAAGAATACGTCCACGAACAAGACGCATTCGTCCAGCTCGAAGAACAACAGCAGTGTTCTCAATAAGCCGAATGCTGGCAACACTGCGAGTGTGTCGAAGAAGGATCTCGTGACGAATAAGATCACCGTCGGTAAGACGGACGCAAACGGCGATGGCACCACTACCGGCACAGGTACCAGCGCCAATGCTTCAACCACCGAGCGGGTGGATCCGAGCACGACCGCACCATCCACCAGCGGCTTCGGTCCATCCGTCCCGAAGAAGAACACGAGCTCCTCGAGCGCGAGCGGCCCGCAGACCGTGATCACAAACAGCGACGGCCCGAACCGCGGTGGCAGCGTCACCACTGAAAACCGATAAAACGATCGAAACGGCAGAGGGAAGCCCTCTGCCGTTTTCAGTTCAGCCAGGAGACCCGACTTGATTTTACACGGTCTCTACGTATGGCCTCCGTTGCCGCCCCCTCCGGGTTCCCCCTGCCTAAGCTGTTATACCTGTCTACGTGCGTCGAGTTCGCCGGCGATGGATGCCTGGATCTCGTCGATCTCCCGCAGCTCTTCTGCGGAGAAGCTGGTGTTCTCGATAGCACCGAGGTTCTCGAGGATCTGCTGCGGCTTCGATGCGCCGATCAGAACCGAGGTGATCTCCGGATCGCGGAGGTCCCAGGCGAGGGCCATCTGTGGAAGCGTCTGTCCACGGCGCTTCGCGATCTCATCGAGGCGACGGATACCCTCCATCTTCTCCGGCTTGAGGTCGTCTGCATGGAGGAAGCGACCGTCCTTCGCGATACGGGAATCGGAAGGGATGCCATTCAGGTACTTCTCGGACAGCATGCCCTGAGCGAGCGGCGAGAAGCAGATAACACCCATACCGTCCTCGCGGGCGAAGTCCTTGAGCCCGTTCTTCTCGATGGTGCGGTCCAGAATCGAGTAGCGGTTCTGGTTGATAATGAGCGGCAGGTGGATCTCCTGGGCCAGCTTCCGCGCCTCGGCTGCGTGCGGGCCGTCGTAATTTGAGATGCCGACGTACAGCGCCTTCCCGGAGCGTACGATCTGATCGAGCGCCATGATGGTCTCCTCGAGCGGGGTCTCCGGGTCCATCCGATGATGATAGAAGATATCCACATAATCGAGCTGCATGCGCTTCAGCGACTGATCGAGTGATGCCATCAGATACTTACGGGAGCCCCAGTCACCGTAAGGGCCGTCCCACATGGTAAAACCTGCCTTCGAGGAGATGATCATCTCATCACGGTACGGACGAAGATCTGCGCTCATGATCTTTCCGAAGTTCTCCTCTGCCGCACCCGGCTCCGGGCCGTAGTTGTTCGCCAGATCGAAGTGGGTGATGCCGTGGTCAAATGCCGTAAACAGCATCGACTTCATCACGTCCATGTCGGCCTCCGTACCGAAGTTGTGCCAGAGACCCAGGGAAACCTTCGGAAGCTTCAGTCCCGACTTTCCACAACGCCGGTAGAGCTTCTCCTCCTCGCTGTAACGGCCTGCTGCGGCCACATATTTCTCGCTCATATCTTCTTCCTCCTCTTAGAAATCAAAAACCTTTACAGCTCCCGCCGGCTCATCTCAAGTGCCGATGCGATCACCTTATCCATGTCATAGTACTTGTACTCACCGAGACGACCACCGAAGATCACGCGCGTCTCGCTGTCTGCCAGCTTCTTATACGCCTGATAGAGCGCGCCGTTTTTCTCATCATTGACCGGATAGTACGGCTCATCGCCCGGCTTCCACTCGCTCGAGAATTCGCGGGAGATCACGGTCTTCGGAAGGTCCCGGCCCTCCGCGTCCTTGCCGAACTCGAACCACTTGTGCTCGATGATCCGGGTCCATGGCGTCTCGCGATCGGTGTAGTTGACAGCCGCATTGCCCTGGAAATTCGGCTGGTCGAGCAGCTCCGTCTCGAAGCGCACCGAACGGTACTCGAGCGTGCCGAGCTGGTAGCCGAAGTACGCGTCGATCGCACCGGTATAGACCACCTTCTCCGCAAGCGCGTCATACTTCGCCTTCTCCGCGAGGTAATCCACGCCGAGCTCCACCTCGATGCCGTCCAGCATGTTCGCCACCATCTGCGTATAGCCCCCGACCGGAATGCCCTGGTAGAGTGCATTGAAATAGTTGTTGTCGAAGGTGAGACGCACCGGCAGGCGCTTGATGATGAAGGACGGGAGCTCCGTGCACGGACGGCCCCACTGCTTCTCGGTATAACCCTTGATGAGCTTCTCGTAAATATCCACACCGATCAGCGAAATCGCCTGCTCCTCGAGGTTCTGGGGCTCAAACGGCGCATCCGCCGCGAGCCCGCGCTCCGCCTGCTTCCGCGCGATGTAATCCCGCTTCTGCTCGTTGATCTTCGCCGCAGCCTCCTCCGGCGTCACCACACCCCACATACGGTTAAAGGTGTACATGTTGAACGGCAGCGAATACAGCTCGCCGTGGTAGTTCGCCACCGGCGAGTTCGTGAAGCGGTTGAAGGTCGCGAACTGCTGCACGTAGTTCCAGACCTCCGTGTCGTTCGTGTGGAAGATGTGCGCGCCATACTTATGCACATGGATGCCCTCCACGTCCTCCGTATAGACATTGCCAGCGATGTTCGGACGCCGATCGATCACCATCACCGACTTCTCCGCCTTCCGCGCCTCATGCGCAAACACCGCACCGTACAGGCCGGCACCCACTACCAGATAATCATATTTCGCCATATCACGCTCTCCTTTCGCTGATTTCATTCACTTTTTATCTATAACATCCCGCTTGGGTGACACGCCAGGAAGCATCCCTTCACGCGGCCCGCCCGCACCGGCATCCGTCTAGCGTTTTCACAGAAGCTGCTGCCGGCCAGGTCTCAGCACGTCACCTTCAGCAGTTCGCTCTGTCCACGGATCTCGAGGCCAATGCTGTCAGCCGGCACGAAGATGCAGTCGCCTTTCCGGAACGAAAGCTCCACATCCTCGCCGCTGAGCGTTCCGCTGCCATCCACACAGAGCAGCACCTCGAAGGACGCCGGGCCCGTCGCAAACACGACGGATTTTAACATCGTATCCAGGTGGATCCGCTCCGTCCGGAAGTACTTGCACTGCTCGAGGAGCTCCACGCTGTAGCCGTCGTGTTCCTCACGCTCGCGCTGCAGCTGCTCCGGCAGCGGTTTCCGCCGGAGATCCACGACGTCCAGCGCCTTCGCGATGTGCAGCTCCCGTGGTTTTCCGTCCTTCCCGAGCCGATGATAGTCATACATCCGGTAGGTGAGGTTCGAGCTCTCCTGGATCTCCACGATCATCGCACCCGCGCCGATGGCATGCACCGTGCCGGACTCGATCAGAAAGACATCGCCGCGATGGATTTCCACCTTCTGGAGATACTGCTCCACCGTGTCGTCCTCGAGTGAAGCCGCCAGCATCGCCCTCGT
The DNA here is from genome assembly GCF_052064255.1 of Oribacterium sp. HCP3S3_B9. Classification (NCBI taxonomy): domain Bacteria; kingdom Bacillati; phylum Bacillota; class Clostridia; order Lachnospirales; family Lachnospiraceae; genus Oribacterium; species Oribacterium sp. HCP3S3_B9. The sequence continues at coordinate 8,602 of NZ_JBQHVY010000011.1, read as the reverse complement.
AAGGTCCTGGCGGAAGCCATAGACGAGGCTCGCCCCCGGCGCCGCTTCAAGCACATACCACATCTCGGTTTTCCCAAGCTGCCCGTGCTCATGCGTCCGCGCGTACTCGTCACTCGGATGCACCTGCACTGACAGATCCCGCGCCGCATCGATAAACTTGATCAGCACCGGCAGGCCGCCCTCGCCGTCCGTCTTCGGATGCGTCCCGATGAACTCCGGATGCGCACGAAGCACATCCACGAGCTTCTCGCCCGCAAATACACCACTCGCCACGCGCGACGGCCCATCCGGATGCGTCGAGCACTCCCAGGTCTCCGCCAGCGGCGTCACATCTATATGTTTATTATACTCCTCGCGCAGCCGCGTACCGCCCCAGATATAATCCTTGGCCGCCGGCGTCAGGAGGAAAGGTCTGTTTTTCACTTGCATACTACAAAAAATGAGAGCCATGCTGTACGCACGGCTCTAATAAACAGTTATCAATTTCACGTGTGGGATTATAGTAACACATCTAGGGTAATTGTCAATCTTCGGGTGATGCCTCGACTACGGTATTAACATTATACAAGCATTGTATCCATCACTGAGCGCTTACCTCAAATCAATATCAAGTTTGATGACACAAAGAAAAACAGAGCTAACATCATACAAGTACAATGCCGCTCTGTAAAAGTTAAACTTTTTCTATGTAATGCTAATTCTACTCATTTGGGAACCAACTGTCAACCACCATTTTCAGGAAATCAAAAGTGTTTTTCACCTCCGGATTCCCTTTATAATAGTCTATATGTTTATATATGCGAGTCATGACCTTGTGCAGTTCTTCACTCTCCGATGTTTTGACTCCCGAGCTCGTCACCACTGTTTTATGCATAAAAAGCAGAGTCACCACTTGTTGTATTCTGGCATTACTCATCCGATTCTTACGGAAATTTTTGTTCATCCCTTCTATTCCCATTAACGCTTTAGTAACATCAGCATTCGTATCATGTGCTGCTGTCCTTGCGCGAAGATCATTCAGAATGCAGTTACTATGGGCCGATGCATTTCTGATTTCTTTGCAAGTCAAAAGCCGATAAAAATTATTTTTCATGCTCTTGTCAGAGAAACGATCCGCACAGAAGCCATAAAACGCAACCAGTCGGCCAAATGGAATAATTTCAATAAATGCCCATACCGGGTAGGCTCCATCATATTTATCGATGATGTTACCGCAATATATATTTCCTTTATTACGATTGATCTCGCTGTCAAAAATCTTCTTTTGCTTTTCGTTTAAAGAATCAATATAGTCCTGAACAATCCGATATCCATCTTCGCAATTCTCCTCAACCTTACGAAGAAGCTGTAATTTGGTGTGATGCTCGACATCCAAAGCCATATGTACGATTCGATATCTGAACTTCTTATCGATTATTGCCAAATCAACCAGATACGCAAAATCGAGATCAATATACTTATTTTTATTCTTACCGTCCGGATGCTTAGGATAATTCTTTCTATACGCTGTAAGTTTGAAGTAATTATTATGTTCAAGCAGATACTCCTTAGCAGCATCCTCATCCATAATATCGAAACGAACCCCTTTATCCTTAAGATGTTTCACCTGTCCATCCAGATCAAGTATAGGTTTAGTTATCTCCATATCGCAGTAAACCCTCTTATCTGTCATTCATAATAAGTATAATTTTACCATACAAAGGAGCTTACCTCAAAGCGATATTGGCGTTCATCCAGCGCATTTACTCATACCTACAATAGTGATCCTCAATCTATTTTCTCTCCATTCTGATCAAAGGTAAATTTCCGCTCGTACTCACACTCATTTTTATCAGCTATAACAATGCATCTCTGGCCAATCGTCATGGCTCCATCATTCCAATCTCCGAAGTAGTAAGTGGCATGTTGCCATGCGTAAGGATCGCTGTCCAGAAGTTTTGAACTACCTTTGTTTATCCAGCCGTAAAGCATATGGCCATTTTCATCAAACGCGTACTTTTTCCCTTTAATATCTCTTATGACATATTTTCCACTCAACTTACACTTATAAGCTTTTCCATCACTGACAAAGTACATCCACCAATAATCGGCATCTCTGACTAAAGCTTCATCACCTTCTTCAAATGCCACAGCCTTCCATGTTTCTGTTACCATAGCGCCATACTTATTAACGTAATAAATAGGTCCATTTACGTCTTCAATCAGTTTATCTGTCACCATATTTCCATCGGTATCTAGATAAAACCATTTTCCGTTGGCAGATTTCCATTCATCTGTAATTGGACTACCATTCACCAAATATCGCCATTTTCCTGTTGTATTATCCCATCCATTTCCAGCAATTTTAGGCTTTTCCCTGTTAAGCTCATCTATATTCAGGTCAACATCTTTTTGCGCCAATCTGATCGGCTGCGGAGTAGCAACATCATCTTTATATAAACCAGAATCATTATTATTTTCTATTGCCTTCTGGTTATGCTGCATAGCTTCTTCTATCAAGCCAAAAATACTCATCTGATAGGAATAATCATCCCCGTTTTTAGTATAGATACGCCAGTTTGATACTCCCTCATCATTTAGATTTGCGATTTTAGATTTCAACCTTTGATTTTCAATTATTCTTGTGAGAATTTGTAAATCCCGACCTGAATAATTATTGTCTATTTTAAAGGTACGTTCCAACAGTTTACAACTTTTTCCAATCATTTCATCGGACCGTACCGGAAACACATAATTTACGTAGGTATGCCAATCATCCTTCAATTGATCTTCAAATACTGTCGCAGCCTTAATTGAAACATACTTTACGCCCACAATATCTTCAGTTTCCTGGTTTTTCTGTATGTACTCAAGGAGAAACTGTGGAAAAATATATTCCGGCTTAAAGCTGCCGGATTCATTCCTTACTTTAATCGAACACAGAGCAAGCAGTGGCCAATACAGAAGGTATTCCTCGGGTGTAAACTTCAACTCTTTTCTTAAGTACGGCAGTCTCTGTGGGATATTACTCATGTCAACGATTGAATAACCATCTGCTCCTGGTGTTGTAGCTATCGCTGCTACTTGAAAGTCTTCAAAAGCAGGACGATTGAGTTCCACCCAACACGTATAAACAGAAGCCCCCAAATATAAGCACGGAAGTCCGGGGAAGCTATATCTCTGTGTCGAGATGATTCTACGGCTATCCAGCGGAATATGGAACATCTCTTCATCTTTATAGTCCTTAGTCGCAACGTCTCCGCTTCTGTTCTCTCTTGCACGATACATTGAGGCATCTGGAGAGATAGATGCTTTTAATAATTTAGAGTTCGAAATATGCAGTGCTTTCACTGCATGTTCAAAGTTTTTATACGCATTTGAATGAATCCCCTTCAGGTAATTTTTCAATGAGAGTCCGCATAATCTCCGAAATTTCTTAATACTATCCAAAACAGCTTGCGATACCCCTCTCCCCTCTAACTCACGAATATATATAGTCAGCAAGGTATCAACCTCTGTTTTAAAATCATCACTTCCGAATTCTACTGGTATTTTAAATTTCGGATCACTGAAAATGCTCTCTAACAAGTCCATTCTTCGCCTTGTTCTTCCTTCCTGTCCATCCCATCATGCGTGCCCAATCCTTCGCATCTTCTTTACTTTCAAACGCACTCACTTCGCTCTCTTCTTTTCCCTTTACTACCTTTAGCAGCTCACAGTACCCGCGTATCCCGCCTACGTCATCCATCACCGGCAGTCCATCCGCTGCCACGCAGATCGGCCGCTCCGTCTCCAGCACCTGGTCTTTCAGCTCGCCTTCCACTTCCTCGACCACAGTGATCTTCACCGTCCAGTCATCGCCGTAATCATATCGATAAATCAGCGTATCCGAGAGCGGCAGAACCGGCAGATCCGTCTTCTGTATGAGTCCCCACCGTGCCTTATCATCTTCACTACCGAGACAATCATCTATCTCTTTTAGATTTGCATCGAAGTTCTTCGCCGTGGATATCACAAGCTCTATCAGGTCTTCGCTGTCCGCCAGCTCCAGTCCGATCAGCTGTCCGACCGGGATTCGCTCCAGTAGTTCATCCATACCGGCGGCCAAATACATCTTCATCGCATCCATGGAGACGTCTTCGATCTTATGACTTGTGAGCCACAGAGTGACTCTCCCAGTCTACATAAATCACGTTCGTGGCCCCTTTACAAGCCTCCGGAACTCCTGCTCCGTATCCACAAAGTGATATGGTGCATACTCATTCTTTTTCTTGATTTTTATCAAATTTCTGTCGAATATCTTTAAAACATATGCCCAGGTTCGAATGTCGCTCCAGAGAATGCACATCCTCCCGAATATAGTCCCAGGACTCTGCGTAATCATTTACTACTGAGAAATCCGAATCACACAAAAACGCAAGGAACTCCTTTAAATGGTCCTTATATTTCATTGCAAAATGATATGCATCGTTTTCTTTATCATCATCGGTACTGTTCAGTTTATCATGCAGAACATGATCCAGATTGCAGGACATATAGTACGCGCGGTATGGAATGCTCGTCCACACCTTATTTTGAGACTGCAGCCGATTCATATTACTGCTTTTCCGATGATTTCTTGCAATGATTAGATCTGGACGACTCGTTTCGATCGAGCGCAGTGTATACTTCGGACCATTCGTAGCCTCCGGATTTTCCTCCACATGATCATCCGAAATATAGGTCCCATCCGTATCCATAATGTGTATTACTTCGAGAAAATCGGTCCTCGTATAGTGGTTTGATTTCGCATACGCTTTCACCAGATCACCGACCTTACTCACGATATGGGCAGCATCCGTACGGCTATCTGAAGTAATGTCTCCATGTGTGATTTCGACAAAAATTTCCTGGTCCGTAAATAGTCTCTGAAATATAACGCCCAGAGCCTCATCATCCGAAGGGCCTTCTACAATTACATAGATTATTTTCTTACGTGCCAATCGCCTCACCCGCCTCTCTGAACGCCAGTGCGATTTCCGCATTATTGGTTGCGTTGTACACTTCCTCGCGCTGCTCGCCGAGCACGATATCCCGGAAGTAAAAATCTCTCAGATTATTATTTTCCTTGATATTCGTCAGTCGGATATACCGATTTTCTGGATTCGTCGTCGTAAATGCGATAAATCCACGATCCAGTGTCTCCAGAGGACGCAGATTATGGGATGTAAAAATCAGCTGTCCCTTTCCCTTTTCAGAAAGAATCCGAAGAAGCTCACCGAGCAGATACTCGAAAATACCCGAATCCAGCTCATCAATCACGATCGTAATCGACGGCTTATTATACATTACGATTAAGAGCTGCAGCACCGATATGATTTTCTTGATGCCTTCCGACTCATACTGCAACGGGATACTCTTATGATTCTTATCCGACATCAGCATGATACGACGCCCCGATGACCCGTTTTTCATCACCGTCGGTCCCAGGTCCATCACACTGATCGTCAGACCGGGTACAATCTGCTTCAGAACGATGTTCATGTCCTCCACAACTTCAAATACCGTACGAAATACTTCATCTGGAATATCTGCCGTTTTCCCCAGCGGAACCATCAGATTTCCCACCGCACCATGCTCGCCATGTCGAACATTAAATGCAAGTGGAAGTGCATTTAAACTGATGATACCCGTGTTCGATGTACCGATGACGAAAAGCTCATAATTACCATAAAAAACCATCCTCTCGATGATTTCACTATGAAATGCACGCTCATCTGGAATCACTGTTCCATCCTGCTTCACAGATTCCTGCTGCTTCCGCATCTCCGTCAGAAACTCTCTGGAAAAAATAAAAGAACGGGAAGTCGCCGATGCCAGCGCCTTCGCAACGATCAGCCGCTGTTTCACATCCCGATCCTTGCCAAAAAGCAGCTCGTATTTCGAATTCGGTACAAAAACAGAAACGGAAGATGTATCAATAAACGGCCCCTTCCGTATCTTTCGATCCCCCTCCGCATCCTCATAAGAAAAACTCAGCAGTTCATCCATGATCTGCACTTTTTTCTTCGATTTATGCTCGAAAGCCTGATCTGTATTCTGTTCTGTATCATCCTCTATGCTCATCATCGAGAATGCATAGAAAATATCACATTTTCCGGTCTGCTGATCTTTCATTTCGAAATGAAAGGAAAGACGTGCCATCTTTTCATCCACGTTAATATAATCCGCAAACTTATCCGGTACACTCTGCCCGGATAAAATATGCTTCAGCATCTGGAGTGCATCGATCAGTGCCGTCTTACCCGAACCATTCTGACCATAAAGCCCCAGTACACTGGCTCTGAACTGCTTTCTACGATTTATCAGATTCAAATGACCATTTTTAACATTCTTAAAATTCTGAATCTGAATATCGACCAGTCGAACAAGCGAATTTACCATAGCCGTTCCTCCTCATCTGTTTGCATGTTCACTATAACATCAATGTGCAAAAGTATCAATATGGATCAAACTATAGGCACAATTTGTACCGTTTTTTGTTTCTGTATGTCACAGTCATCCATTCCTCTGCCATAAAATCTGTTTATTTCCATCTCTATCTATAATCCGCATCTAAACCGGCGAAGCCCCGCTAGGGGGCTCCGCTCACCCGATTTTTTTCACTTCCTTATTACTGTGAACTTCCAGAGATTTTGCAACTAAAGCTCCTCTATCGAGCTGGTTTTACTATCTTTGGAAGTTTTTTGCCATCAATTTCAGTCTTCGTCTTTTGACGTCTCACCCTTGATGTACTGGAGGATGTCCTCATAACTTCGTGAGCTATCGGCGATTGCTTTCATCAGTTCTTCGCTCTGCATCGCCTTCTGCTTATCCAGTAGTTCTTTCAGTTCCTTCGTCAACTGATCATACTGCTGTCTGTTCTTACTGATCGCCGTTTCGAGCTTACTGATCTTTTTCTCCAGCGTATCTTTGCTGATCGTTCTTGCCATTACTTAGTTTCCTCCCGCAGCGCTTCGCTGATAAAGGCTGCCTTATATTTCACCTGAGCTCCTTCGATACCAAACGCGCTCAGGATTTCCTTCTGTGCCTTTGTTACTGCGTGATCCATCCGATACACGTTATCCAGGTGTCTGCACAGCTCGATTTTCTCGAGTTCGCGGATAGCGGCTGGAACCGTGAAATAATTCGGCTTTTTGATCATCGTGCTGACTTTGTCTTTCAGCGCAGTATAGATTCTGCAGCGTATGATCAGCGCGATAAATCCGATAAAGATCTTGTTGTCTGCTGCTTCCTGCGATGCCACGCAAAGCGCTCCGTTACCAAGAAAGGACTTATCTGCACGGAACAGCTTCTCCGATGCATCCCGACTTTTGTACAGTCTGATTGCCTGCTTTGCGTCCATCTTCTCTGATGTTATGATGGCGAAATAGCCACACAGTTCCAGCTCGTCCTGGATCACCTGAAGCTTCGGTTCTACATAGACAAGCACGCCGCTGTCCTGATCCCGATGCAGGAAGAAGTACTTGTCGAACACCGGACCAAACTCCCTCTTTACATTACGGTTTGAGTCCAGATAGCTCTGCATCTGCTGAATATTTTCTTCAAATCTCGCACGTTTACCGGCTGCCTTCGCCGCACTGTAGTACATGTGTATGTAACGCTTCTTGGTATCCGATACATACAGAAACGTATGAATCGTCTTTCCGTACACGCCGAATTCGGCGATCTGATTTCCCCAGCTGCTTTCGAACGAGCCCTTCTGCTGTCGGATCTGATCGTGAATGAAACTCTTCATACCTTTCACCATGATGATAAACGCAAATCCGTTATCATCCATGAACTTTAGGTTCTCCTTACTGAAGTAGCCGCGATCCAGGATGAAACCGATGTTGTTGTAGCCGCATCCCTTCATCTTTGCAATCATGAACTGCAGCTGTGAGACGTCGTTGATACTTCCCGGATACTTCTCATACGTCAGCGGCTCACGGTTGTTTACATCGTAGGCAACGGCATAGTTAAAGATCGGCAGGCCGGCATCGACCTTCGCCGCACCATACTCGACCATGCTGATGTCACCGGCTTCACAGTTCTTGTTTGTGGAATCATAGGAGACGTAGATTCGCTCACGCCTGTTGCGTTCCTCATTCCAGAGATTCAGAAACATCTGCCGCTGATTCTCGCTGAGGTCTCGCAGGAAGTCGGATATCGTCGAATCACTGTAGGCCTTCATGTTCGGTGTGAAGAGTGGATGATTGTACGCATAGTCCGGATAGTACTGCGCTGCATTGTTTTCCGTGATGATGGAATACGCCGCCAGATCCAGAATCAGACCGCTGTTTCTGGTACCGAATGCCGCCTCCAGTTTCTCACAAAGACCCATGTCTTTTACCACCTGATTTATCACCATTTTGTGCATCTGCCTATTCGTCAGATGCGCAAAATGCTTGTTGGGGCAACATCCCCAAACCCCTTCGAATTACAACTGCGTTGCTGGCTGCGCAGATTAAGAAGATATATTTAAGATATATTTGGCTCTTCGGGCGTACCTGTGGGTAAAATCCGTGGCAGAAATGCCCGTTAAGCCCCTCCATTGTTAGTTTTCTGGCTCCGCTATCGGCCTGTTCGGTAAAGGAACCTTAAT
>NZ_JBQHVY010000010.1:0-81768 GCF_052064255.1 Oribacterium sp. HCP3S3_B9 | reverse complement strand
GCAAAGAGGGTACCCCGGACCTTCTTTCTTTTTAATCTCATGACAGTATACAGATCAATCTCATGACACGCAAGAAGATCAGCCCGGAGTCAATCTAGGCAGTCAACAACACACTGTCACCTCTCTTTTGTCTTGCGTTATACTCGCTTATAAATAATTGGTTCGTCATATCCAAAAGTCCTCTTTTCATCCTCTTTTTCCATAATAAGGAAAAGATGTGGTGAATCATACCAGTAGTAATGACTTCATTTTTTTAATTATATCATCAAGGATTCGCCAGAAAAATAAAGTAGTAAGGTCGATATGCACTCTCTTTTCTTAATATTCAGGAACCACTTACTCGGATGGATTTTCCTGTGCTTGACGGCAATGATCTTTTCGAGGTCCAGCCCCATCAGCATATCATGGTATGTAATTGCGATTTTGTCCTTTTCCCCGATGGATTTCACCATTTTCACAAGCAGGGTTTTTCCTGTAGCGGAATCCGGATGAAAATTATACAGCCCTGGTTCCAAGTCGATATTCACTTTACGATTCATCGCCACAAACTCAATCATAGTACATCCTCGTTAAAACGTACACCGAAGCGGTCTTCAAACGTAGATTCCATATTTTCAGCATCCACTGCCTTAATGATATTTTTCACAGCATCGTTCACCACGATTTCGGGCTTCGCATCTGCGATCTCTATATCCTCCAGCTTATCCTCGAACTCTCGATCCTCGTCATACCAGAAGATGATGCGGCGCTTATAAAACTCCGGCAGCGGTGCAGCAAATCTCCGGTTTAAATCCTGTATTACTTTGTCTGTATCCATGCTGCATTATTTTCCTTCTGTATTTTTTACATAAGTCGTGCTTCTAGCCGCACCTTCTTTTCTCAAATAGCCGTCCTTAACCATATTGGACAAAATCGCTCTGGCTCTACGCTGTTTAACATCTAAAAGCTCTACTGTTTCAATAGTACTGATAGCGCCATTTTCGGATACATATTTATAAATACGCTGTTCCTGTTCATTATCGGGCATTTTTTTATCAGTATCCGGCACGGGATTCCATGTATCCGGCACTTCACTGATACTATCCGGCATTCCTTTATGAGCATTCGACACTTTTTCGGCAGTATCCGGCATTCCTCCACGAGTATTCGGCACTATTTCGGTACTATCCGGCAGCTTTTCACCAGTATCCGGCACTTTTATGGCGTCATTAAGCTCATTCGGATCAATTGGCTTAACTTGTTTTCGATAGATGTTGATACGCAAATCAACTTCGCCGCCAATAAACTCTGGCTCCCGTAGTCCGGCCGCTTTTACTTTATCGATAATTCTCGGAATGCCACTTCCCCAATGTTCGATCAGATTCATATAGGAAAACGCATAGGCCAGTGCTTCATTTCGTATTTTGGAATACCCTTCCTTCATACGCTCTATCGTTTGTCCCATAGGTAGCTTTCCTGGAGAAGTGATTTCCAGCCGATCGTCATATACGGCCACCTGTATCGTACCATGATCCAGATAACTCCGATGGACCATGGCGTTAATAATCAACTCACGGATGGCATCTGGTGGAATCTCATAAATATCTTGCCGATAAATCCCCACGATGGTAGCGCCCAGATGAATGTTTCTCAGAACAAACTGAAATGCTTCATCGATCTGTTCCCAAAGCGGTCCGGTGTATTCTCTGCGGTCAACAAATACTGCTTTCGTTGTCCCTTTAAACACGCCACATTGTGTTGCAACATGAAGTCCTCCGTTGCCAGTCAAAATAGCAAAAGCATTGGATGGATAATCTTTTCCGTCCCGCTCAATCAAAATGCCCCATGATCGCAGCTGCTGCTTGCCGACATCCTTAATGGCCACCTTTTGCTCATCGCTGCGCGCATTTCTTATGGCCTGCTCCTTCATGGCCTGACAAAGATCATCAATTTGCGCATCCGTAATGGTCAGGCCGGTACACAAAACCTGATCAAAATGACGGTTACTGCCCTCAAATAAAAGCTCCTTGATCATGTATTCATCGGCGAGACGGGTGGTGCCCGCAACACGGACATATACCCCACCTTCTCGTCCCAGAGCTTTGATATAATATGGGCGCTGTCGCCCCTCCGAAACCTCCACGACAATCACGGTTTTCCCATCAATCGTCTGCACTGTAATATTAGGTATAATGGCGGGTTCACAGCTGTCCGATACCGCATTGGCGATAGCATCCATTTCCTTGAACACATCTTCTTCGCCAAGGCCGACAACATCTCTGGTTTTATCAGCAACTCCGAAGATGATCTTCCCGCCGGTTCCGTTTGCAAAGGCAACCACAGATTTCATATATTTGATACTCTTTTCCGGCAGACTTTCCTTGAACTCCACATTCTTAGACTCTCCTGCAAGAATTTCTTCTATGGTCATACTGACACCTCGCTCTCTTGTACAGTTTTAACCGTTGTCACGATAGCATTTGCTTCACAAATTGAATCAAAGCTGCAACTGCCGATGCAAATTCGACAGTTCCTTTTACGGCTTGTAGTGAAGCTATTGCCGTCTTTATCATGGATTTCTTTGGTTTTTCGGCTGCAACTTCTGCTTCTATAACTTCCAAGCTTTCAGATGCCGTTTCCTTATCTTCCTCTGATGTAAGAGTGTCCAGCCTTGTCCTAACTGCTGAAATCAACTGTTCGATAGTGTTTGTTGTTGCCCCTATATTTATAGTTGACGTAACAGATGAATTATCATTTGCAATAATAGCCTGACCATTTTGCACCGTCACATTATAAATAATCTTTTCATCTATACCCATATCAATACCTATTTTTGTTAAATAGCGTTCTACATGGCGAATCAACACCATAACAAACCGGTCATTAAAACCTTTGATTTTATCTTGCCATTTAGATGAAGAAGAATACCCCATGGCAACACCACGATATACTGAACTGTTGTTTTCTGCTAAATATTTTAAAACAGCATACACATTTCGTATTTCTTCGCTCTCAGTTTTACCCAATGAAAAAATCAACCTTCCGTAGGAGCCTTGTACTTCTTTAATTTCATTTTCCAAATCCCAATCGCAGCTACCGCAATCATGGATGTAGTCACTTATAATCGGAATATTATCTATGTAGTTTACAAATTTCCTAAGCACATCAGCATAATCGTCATAATCTGCCTGAAGTAGTCGATTAGAGTAGCTGTTAAAATCATATTGAATTATTCGTAATTCTTTTCTATTCAATTTCATAATTTTTCACCCCACAAAAAGGACAGTAGGCACCAGTCATCTTTAGTAATGGCTTGATTTTTGCGGTTCGTTTACAGCAAGGAAAAGAACATATTTCCAGTGCCTCTATTCCAGAATAAATAGGATCTTCCGCCTCGTGATGCGGCTTTTTTTTCACCTTGAACTTAACCATACTGTTCTTGCTGTTATGACGTTCCAAATCCTTGAAGGCATCATAAATAATGTCGTTGGCATAATTCTTTATCATTCTATTTGCAAGATCCAGAACATCATCTGTTATATAGCTGTCGCTGATTAATCCACAGCTTGGGCAAAATACATGTAACACGCCATCATCCTGCAAATCATCCGGAGTTCCCTTAAAAAAGTTCCCGCAATGTTCACACTTTAAAAGAACATATCCATCATCATCTGTCGGAATGGAAATGCTCATATGAATCTCTTCTTTCACAAAAACCCCCTTTCTGCTTAGTGGGCTTCAGGCGTTCACTCGTCGATGCGCTGGCAACACGTGCCTCCCTTACGCTTCCTGATAATTTCACGGTCATTGCTTTTCGGTAATTTCCTATCGGCCATCCTTTTGGACATTGTGTCCGTTTAGAATGAGACCGATAAATGTGGATATAGTTCCGACCTGAAAAGCTGCAAAAGAATTATGAAATCTTAATCTATTATCGAAAAAGCTTTGATAAGTCATCGTCCAGCTTATCTCCAAATAGATAGATCACAGGGATACCTCCAGTTTATTCTTTTGAAGGATCACAAAGCAGGTATCATCGAAATCGCAAAAGTTTCTTTCTGTCTTATAATCTACAAGCGTAACACACTTACTATGCTTTAATACTTCTAATTTTTCTGCTTCATGATCATATAAATCAAAGCGATCTAAAATTAAGAGCTGTGGCTTGCCTGCGATGATCTTTTCGAGGTCCAGCCCTATCAGCATATCATGGTATGTAATCGCGATTTTGTCCTTTTCCCCGATGGATTTCACCATTTTTGCAAGCAGGGTTTTTCCTGTGGCGAAATCCGGATGAAAATTATAAAGCCCTGGTTCCAAGTTGATATTCACTTTGCGATTCATCGCCACAAACTCAATCATAGTACATCCTCGTTAAAACGGTCCAATGTAATATGAACACATGTATTCACTATTGTCCCAACGTAAGCGTTTTTGTCGTTTACTTTCCAATTGCCTCAAGGTTTCGTCACTTAATCTTCGCCAGCACATCCTGGAACTTGGCGTAGTTCACCTTCACGCCATCATCGAGGTCGATGGAAATCATCTGGTCGACGAGATGATGGATCTTCTCCTCGTACGCATGAATTTCCGTCGCCTGGTCGTTCAGCGCCTTCAGCTGCTTCGTCAGCTTCACGCGTTCGCTCGTCGATGCACCCGCACATATGCATTTTTGCACACCCCTCATAACGATGCCGTATGCACCGTTACGGAGTAGGGGATTCTGCTTTACTGCTGTTTGTGTGTACATTGGCAGCCCTCCCTCCTTTCTTTCCGTTGCTCATAATTTCCAGCCTTTATGAATCTGATATCGGTATTGCTTTTAATGCCTCATCAATTTTAATTGCCTGTACCGGAACGTATTCACCATTAATCCGCACCCCTCCACCAGTCAATGAGAACAATTCCCTTGATGTATTTAAGTCCAAATGTAGGTTCTTATTTGAAAGCAACTGGTTTAAACCGGCAGCCACTTTTTCAGAGAGAAACTTCTCAACTTCTTTCTGCCGTTCAATGCACAGTTCTTCTGATTTGCAATCCTTCCTGCTCCGGTGTTAATTGGACGCGCTGCTCTTCATAAGGGTACGGAGCATAATCATCACTCTGTAAATCATCTACATCGTATTCTTCCCACTCAATGATATCCGGATTCTGATTATTTTCGTCCCGCGTCAATCCTCTCACGCGATCTGGATTGTCCTTGGAACGGATGAGGTGATCTCCATCTTTTACAATTGGCTTATATACTTTCTCACCCATTCTGTTTCATCTCCCTCAAATAGGATAAATTATAAATACTTCTTGAACGCTTTCTTCATTTTGAGCATGACATCAATAATCCAATCAAATTGTGTATTCCATTGGCTTTTGTCTCCGAAGGTCACGCCCTTCTCGATAACGATGCGGCTTGCCTTACGCTCCGGCAGTTCCCGCCAGTCAAAAGTCAAAGTAGCATCGGATTCGATGGCATCCTTATTATCGAAGAGGGAGTGGAACAGCTCTTTATCCTCACTGATATACAACTCCACATCAAGTTCGTCGCGCTTCTGAATCTGTGAAACAGCGATGTGGCAAGCAGAGGATCCCACACTGAAATTCATCCAGTGATCCATGGACGGCTTTCTACGATTAAAGTTTTTTGCAAACTGTGCATTCTGAAAAGCGTAATCCTGGAATGCCACCCAGTAATCATAACGTTGTTGCTGAGTTGCATTTGCAGAATCACTCTTCTTTACTTCCTTTGTCCAGTCGTTCGGCTTTTCAATAACTTCAAACTTTACCGCCGGTTCCGAATTGCCGATTCTATACAACTTAATCTCACAAAGGAAAAATCCCACCTTTTCATCGGTGTGGTTGTTTAACCATTCAATTGCAGCCTTGTGTTCCTCTCGAGCGTGTTTCACCACCCAAATAATCACATCCGCAGATTTGCCAGACGCATAGGTTATCAGCTTTCCTAGGTGATCATGGTTTGTGTCCTCCAGCTGATTCTCGATGATAATTTTTCGATCCGTTCCCGTCTCAGACGCAAAGATATCGACATTGAAATCTCCCACTGAAGACTCTGTCTCATCGACGGTAATATCAAGCCCCACTGCATCCGCAAGGAGGGCAATGTTATCATCCTGTGATAGCCACGGAGTAAAGTCCAGAGCTTCATGCGGCCACACCGTTCGCAGGTCTTTTATTTCTTCCAATTTGCTCAAATTCACCATTCTATTCTTCCTTATCCCAACAACTGCTACTTTTTCTTTTTAAACGCTTCCTGCGTGATAATGCCTGCATCAAGAAGATTTTTAAACTTCAAAATCTCGTCTGCAGCACTTGCTGTTTCAAACACTTCATGCTTTTTCTCACTTGAGGTCATTATTTTACCCCCCCTCCGTCTTATTTTTCCCTCTTCACATAAGTCAGCTCCACATCGTAGCCAAGCTTTTCTAACATCTGGAACAGTATCTAACTCAAACTTCCCACACCTAAAAGGTGTGTAGAACCTTGAAAACTCTTGCTGCTGTCCGTCGAGCCACGAGTGAATAGTAATATGCAGTGTTACAGCCCCTTCGAGTCCCACTGCCGGATATGTATGGAAAGAACTGGGAATAAGGATTTGATGCATTGACAACACAGCGGTTTATTCACTAACTTATAGCTCATATGTAATGATGAATTCCACCTTTATCTAAAATCTGATGGCTTAAGCTCCGTGCATCGTGAAATCCAAGATTATCTAAATCATTTGTGGCATGGTTCAGTGCATCGGCAAACTTATCTACCATGTCATCGAATCGGCGAAGTGCCATTTTTGCGCCGAGACCACATAACTTTGCTTCATTTGCAAAATGATCTCGAGATATTTGGCGGATGTCATAAATCCCATCGATACTAAAGGCCATATTTTCGGTGCTGCGTTCATAAACTACGGTACTTACGATATCATAAGCCGGTGCGATATGAATGGATCGTAAATCTTCGCTATATAGTAGTGAAACATTTTTTATATGATTATCGGTGTTGCCGATAAGATAGTTGAAAACACAAAGATCCCATAATTTCAGCTGGTCATGTAGTGGGTCCGAACAGTTTTTTCGGATCGTATCAAACATTCTTTTGAGATAATGCTGCCCATTTTTTTCATATTTATTTATGGCGGCAATCCCTAATGCCTGTGAAAAATCTTCTTGATGTAAGCGGTACGGAACCGGCATATGATTCAGCATTCTTTTTGAATCCTGCATTTTTCGATCGTAACGCTCAGTTGCAAAAAGAATATCTGCGTCATCACTACCGTTCAATTGTAAAATAAAGCTGTTTGGGACATCAATCCCGACATTCTTTGCGGTCAGCAAACATAATTGCTCATTTGCGACAATTCTCTTTAATCGAACATGGCTCTGCTTTATGATATGTGTGCTTGGTGCATCTCCGATAGGTAAATACCACTGATGTTTCTCATAATCATAATATAAACCGACTTTTCCAGATGCACCAGTGAGCGAAAGATGGGATTTACTTACAAATTCTGCGGATTCGCTTGCGCCTTCCGCCGCAAGTGCAGTTATTTCGTGATCTTCTAAAGGTCTATAAGCTGCTTTGATTTCGCCATTTATCGGATCAACTATTTTAATAGCCCCCAGGCACTCGCTGCCGAGAACGGAAAGAAGTGTCAAGTAATCTGATTCATCAGCGCAAAGTCTCTCTGCGACACATCTGCGTGTAAAACCTTCTGGCAGTAATCCCTCGAAGAAACATTTCGTCTCTTCGGGACTGAAATGCTTTTTCTCGATCGGTAGACTGATCGATATGGGGCGACAGTCAGGTGTCGATAAATAGATATCGTCATACGAAAAAAAAGAATTAGAAGAATCTGTACCGGTAATGTGCCCGACACAGGTGCTGATTCCGCATATTTCCATCATAACAGTAAGATTAAACATGGCTATCCTCGTTTCTCGGCAATGATGTCCATGCCTAAAATGTTTGCAAGGTGTATTGCTTTTTCAAGCTCTGCCGTAGGTTTGCCACGCTCCAGATCAGAAATATAGCTTATACTGAAGCCGGTTAACTCAGCAAGAGTACTCTGCGTATAGTGAAGTTCTTTTCGACGATTACGAATCGCAAGTCCGAAATCGCTTGAATCATAAAGCTTCATAAGGTTGCCTCGATTCTGCCGTACGGCTTATTTTAAAGTTGAGTTTGGTTATTTGGTTCGTACGGCTAAATTATACTTGCATTTATAAATAATGAGCCGTACGGCTAATTTATCACAAATGAATTATATAATTAGCCGTACGGCGTAGTCAAGCGATATACATCATCATTATTCGCACCATTCCGTCAGCAGGTTGCCGTCCCCTTCGGTCCTCTGCCGGATCAGTACACGAGTGAACTATAACCAGTAAACTTGACCGTCAGATCATCGCCTAGAACTGTGTGTACATCATGAGGATGGCGACGTCCGCATAGATCAGATCCATGTAGTAGCGGCGTTCGGTCCGACAGTACTCGAAATAGTGGATGGCCTGCTCGAATTCCTCACCGGTGAGAAAATCTTCGGAGGTTTTTTGGCGCACGTGCTGCTTGAAGAAGTGCAGTACGTCGGTCGGTGATTTTTCCGGCCGATATTTATAGAAATCGTCGATGACAGCTTTTACGAGACGAACTGCCCGATTTAAAGAGGATGAACTATAGTACTGATAACAATGCGTCTTCCCGCGACCGCGGTCGTACTGGGCGGTTTCGAGCCACCTCATGTAGTTGTCTAGATCGCGGCAAAAAATGTGCTCTGCTGAGATTGTTAAAAATTTCCGCCCCACAAAAATCACGCTTTCGCCCCAATTTTTCATGCTGTAAACGTTCATCCACTGTGCATACACGCTTATGTGCCATCGATGGATGAAGATACAGAAAAAGCCCGGAAATGACGACTTTACGCCATTTCTGGACTCTCCTCCAAGTGATTTCTCACCCTATAAAGAAAGCTGGCAACCGGAATCGGACCGGTGACCTCCGCACTACCAAGACGGCTTTAAAAAACGAAGGGCAGCTCGTAAATACGTTATTTTTTGACTGTTCATAAACTCTCGCCCCTCTATTCTATCACACTTCGCCCCAATGTGTGTAAGAAATGTTTAATCAAGAAATTCGCCAAGAGATTCGATGCTGCCCCGATACTGTAAATCTCCGTTTCTTAACAGCTGGAACTTTCCCATGTAAATATCATCAAATACTTTCTGTACAGGGACTCTTAATCGCTGATATCCAGATACAGACCATACTTTGTACTCTGTTTGGTTCTTTAAGAAGGAAGTCAGGTGATCGTAGTATTCCTGCATTTCAGTTTTCTCATGCCCCATTTTCATCAGCTTATGAAAGATTCCCAGGATACTGATGCAATTCACAGGGGCAGTCAGACCGGCTATACTCTGTCGTGCCTTAAAATCGTCCGAACAAAATACATACACCTGATTGCCTTGAAGAATCTGCATCATCTGGATCAACACATATGTTTTCTTCTCGCCTACTCCATTCTTATGTGGAATACGGTCATCGCAAGTCTTTAGTGCAACCAGGAAGGCCTCGACATCATCTCTATAATCAAGTGTACGCATGGCACTATAGTATTTTTCGAAAAAACCGGCATTGAATGTTTCGCAGCTTATTTCCAGCAACGTCAGATACATATTCGTTGCTGCTTTCCCATAAATGTGTTGAAGCTCATTCAGGATGTCACGGTCAGAAAATATCTTTATTCGACCTTCCCTGATTTTATCTTCGAGCCATGGATTCGGATCAGGTTGAATCTGATGTCTCGTTAATTCCTCCCGAATCATTTCATGACAGAAAAAATCATAATCTTCAAAGTCCAGAACGAAATCCGCTAATGTATGATGATCCTTATTTCTTGCCAAATGCGTTTTGTATAGAAAGTCTGTATCCAGTAAGGCACATTTTTTGCATACTCCCATAGTGCATTCCTCACGGCTTATTTAATCGACGAATCAGCTCAGAGAGTCTTGCTGTATCGCTCTCCAGACGCTCCTGCCGAACCGATTCCATGCGTTCTGCATCATACATTTGTTCTGACAGGTTTCCAAATCGAATAAGATTTTTGGTAACAGCCTGCCATCGCGCTGCTTTCCCTGTAAGATCAATCTGCTTGTTGATTTCCGATTCATCAACCTGTAAAAGCCGTCTGGCTGTTTTAATATCTATTTTATCTTCTTCAAACAGCCTTAATACTGCAGCTTTATATGGAATCGCAAAGATTTCCATGATTCGGAGAATGGTCTGAACCGAAGCGTCTTTATACGATAAATTATAGACATCCGTCTGTTCTTCTAATCGTTCTTTCGGTGCGAGCAAAAGCGCAGCAAATGCGTTTGCCTCCATATCTTCCACTTCTTTCGCTGCATCATCCAGCACATTTGATTCTAAAATCGAACCAGTTTGTAAAAGAACCGGGTCATTCTCCTCTAAATAGCAGTAAATATGGTACAGCTCATGTGCTGCTGCAAAGATCTGCTTTGATAACGGTAAATCGGAGTTCACCATCACAAACATGCAGCCCTTTCGAATAAACGTGCAGGCACATAACTCCTTATCTTCGATCGGATATCTAAGAAGGCTGAACGGCATATCATGACGCGTCACATAGTTTTCCAGTATATTGAAAATATCATCCCGGATAATATTGTTTTTATTATAAAGAGAGTTAAAGCGGGTGACACATTCAGTGATCACCTTATATTTCTTCTTATCCTTCACAAAAAGGCTGTTCTCTAATACTTTGCACATAGTATTAAGCCTCCCATGGCTGCATCATGTTCTCGGTGTTTTCACGCGTGCGTGTGTAGAAACAAATCATATCCGCAACCTCATCTGCAATTTGCAGTCCTTCTTTTGCTTCTGGAGATTCTACTTTGCCCATAAAAGCTTTTACTGTATTTGTCTCCGGAATGATCTGTGGAATTTCGACCAGACTTTCCATCGATACCCCAAGAAATCCCGCTATTTTTTGCAGTTCGACTGCATTGATGATTCTGGCACCACTAAGCATCTTGCTTATAATCTGTTTTGACACGCCTAGATAAGAAGACAGGTCGATCTGCTTCTTTCCCTGCTTTTTCATGACCAGCATAATATTATTGCTGATGATCTCATTCATATTTGCCATTGCTATACCTCCATCATTGTCCTCGTTCACTTCTATACTTGTATTATATGAAAAATGCTTCGGGCGGTCAATGTTTCGTTGACTTCTCTGTGCTAAAGCAAATGTAATTTTGCGGATTCGGCGACTTATCTTGGTTGCTTTCACTACCTCACTGATCCAGACACCGGCAGGCCGTGATACTAAAAATCCGGAAACGACGCTTTCACGTCATTTCCGGATTATCTTCAAACAGATAGATCACAGGGATACCTCCAGTTTATTCTTTTGAAGGGTCACAAAGCAGGTATCATCGAAATCGCATCCCGTGTATTTAATCCACATTCCTGTAAATCGATCATCTGATCCGGCATGAGTGCCACACAAATCGCAGCCTTGCAACCGGTACTTAATTCTGAAAGATACAAACGCACACCGAAGCGGTCTTCAAACGTAGATTCATCGATCATATTTCCAGCATCCACTGCCTTAATGATATTTTTCACAGCATCGTTCACCACGATTTCGAGCTTCGAGAACGACGCATCGATATCCACGATGTCAGCACGACAATTCTCAGCATCAAATACTTGTAGCATACAATCCTCTTTTTGATTCTTATCTCCAGCAGGCTCTGATAGTTGTTTACCACATCATAAACCATTTCGCCATTGGTGATTGTCTTAAAATGCTCTCTGGCGCAATGAATTTTGGACTCTTCGATTAGACGCAGCTGCATCAAATTCTCAACAAGATCGACAAACCCTCAAAAATTTGATGATCCTACGATATTGCCACAACCGACGGCACCAGAGACCAGAATGTTGCGTACATAATAAAAAATCCCTCCATAAACAAATACAATTCGTCTTATAAAACGTATCTGTTATGGAGGGAAATGTTAAGCCTTTTCTTCTTATGCTTTCTGCATATTATCCATCATCTTTTTCGCAAATCTGCACCCAGTTGGTGTTGCTGCGCAGCCGCCAAGGGCGGTCTCTCTTAACTCGGATGGCAGTTTTTTTCCAACCTCATACATGGTATCCAGCATTTCATCGAACGGGATAATCTGTGGAATACCGCTTAAAGCAATTTCCGCCGCGCTTAAGGCAATGGAAACACCTGCGGCGTTCCGGTTCTGGCAAGGACACTCGACTAAACCGCCCAGTGGATCACATACCAGTCCCAGAAGATTCATCAGCACGGTGGACGCAGCATTTAAACTTTCCTTAGGAGTTCCGTCCATCAGTTCCACTGCGGCAGATGCTGCCATGGCAGAAGCAACACCTACCTCGGCCTGACAGCCGCCTACTGCGCCTGCCACCGTGGCATTCCGCATCGCCAGATATCCGATGGCACCTGCGTTAAACAGGGCCTGGACCAGACGCTCATCAGAAATATGGTATTCTTCCTGCAGCGCCAGCAAAAGTCCCGGAACAATTCCAGAAGATCCTGCTGTGGGGGACGCTACGACCAAGCCCATAGAAGTATTAACCTCCAGAATCGCCATGGCATAAGTGATCGCATCGGACAACACACTTCCACAGATATTTTTCCTGGAGGTCTTGTGCTTGCGGAGAAGCTTTGCCTCTCCGCCAATCAGACCGCCGATGGATTTCTGAGGTTTTCGTATTGGGGTATAGGCAGACTCCCTCATGATCTCCAATGTGTGCGCCATTTTCTTCTCGACGGCATCTGCGCTGGTCTCTCCAAGTTCTATTTCCCTCTGCTTCATAATCTCTGATATAGAACAGTGATTGGTTTCACAGAGCTTTAACAGCTCTTCGGCATTCTTAAAATCCATTCCGACGGTCTCCTTGTTCTTTATTTCGCGTTTTTCTCTGACATTTTGATGAATCCGGCTTTATACATTGCATAAGCAAGCACAACACTGACAACCATACATCCAATTACGATAAATCCTTCTTTGCCAAGCAGTGGATAAAAATGATTGATAATGATTACCAGCAGCATCGTTGGAACCAGAATCCAGGATTTATTCTTAGCAGTGTACTCACCACAGTCCTGATTGATATTGCTTAATAACAGCCCCCCAAACAGTGCTGGAAGCAGGTATAAGCTGGCAGTCTGTACGGCACTGCTCATTAAGATCGGTTTTAACGGCACCATTAACAGAACGCCAAAAGCTATGATCACGGTTGTAATAATAGAAGAAACTGCTACGGCAATGCTGGCGATGGTATCTCCCTCATCCGTACCCTGGGCACAATCGGTCAGTGCCTGGGCATTTAAAACAACCGGAATCTTTAAGTTGGTAACATTACCAGTTAAGAATGTAATGTAAGCAGAGGAACCAAGCACGGGTGTATATCCAAGCACCTCTGCTACGTTGGTAGGAATATAAATTGCCAGAAGACCTACACAGGCAGTCAATAACTTACCGATATTCTCCGGCCATACCTTATATACTGCACTGACAATCGCTGGAATACCCAACATGAAACAGATACCAATAATAACACCTACACGTCCAAGACGGTGAATACTATTTTCATATTTCTTATTCATCTCTTACACCCTCCTAATTAACCGAGAATCTGTATCCAGAGCAGGGAAGAAGCCATGCCCAGAACCAGGGTGACAGCCATAATAAAGTTCTTGTACCAGTCGATCTTGAATTTATTTGCAATCCAGGTCTGAATAAAGGTCAGAGCACATGCAGTAATCGCAACAGCAGCAAAGACCGGTCCTTTGATGATCTGAATTGGCAGAAATGCCTCGATGATCGCCATGGACATTACACTGGTCAGCAGCGCACCAACCATACCATTTTTGCTTCTTGCCTTTACCATATTTTCCTGGATCTTCTTGCCGAATAACAGAACGCCTGTGATTCCACCCAGGATACAGATACTCATAACGAACATCAGAGTACCAACAACAGAAGGATCGCCTGCTGCGTTTAATGCAGCGATGGACTCATATCCAGCACCAGTTGCAGCCATATCTGCTGCTACTAACTCATAGGTAACAGAACCAACGACTGACAGACGGAACCAGGACCACGGAACACCGATAACCGTTGCAAGGCTGAATAAACCGATGACTACGGAAATGGATGGCACAATCGTATAAATCGCAGAAGAAACAATTGCCGCACGGATCTTTTCTTTCGTAATACCGATCTCCAGGGCGTGACGATAGGATTTACGCAGGGTAATCACACAAAATACTAAAATATAAAGGATCGCCGCGCCTACCAGTGTATACAGAAGCGGGCTGTTCATAATCTCAATAAAGCTCATAATCCTTTGTCCTTTCTAATTTACTTTACATTCCTTCGCCAGGTTTTGCATCATCTGGAAGTGGGGAAATATACACGCCACCGGTAGTAGCCAGCAATTCTTCCTTTGCTGTCTCAACCACTTCTGGTTTCTCCCATACTTCTGCACATGCTCTTGCAATGGCACGGGCTACTGCAATACTTCCCTTATCACCGATGGAAGTACCCACCTGAGCTGCGAACTGCCAGGTGTGAAGACCAGTTCCAGGAATACTGGTGGTTCCAGTATACTGCGTTGTCGGTATGTTATAGCTTACATCTCCAACATCTGTAGAAGCGGTGTACTGTTTTTCCATGGCACGCTCATCCACAGGCTCAACACGAGTCACTAGCGGTCTCTTTGCAAACTCCTCTTCGCTGATTCCCTGCATCTTTGCACCCATACGAATGGATTTTTCTCTTTCCTCTGGACTTAAGATATCCAGGAAACGGCGGGCAATGGCAAATTCTTCTTCTGTAAAGTCTGGACCACCTTCTGCAACAAATGCGTCAGAAAGGATCTTGGAAGCAGTCGGATTCGGAATGTTATCGCACATACCGCCCAGAACCTTGATGTTTACTTCGGTTTCTGTCATCATTGCTGCACCTTTTGCAATTTTTTTCACACGCTCCAAAATTGCGGCACTATCTGATAGCTTTGGTGCTCTCACGAAATACAGTAAGGATGCATGATCTTGTACAATATTTGGCGCATCTCCGCCTGCATCCAGGTATGCGTAATGAACTCTTGCACTGGAAATGATGTGCTCACGCAGGTAGTTCACACCTACGTTCATCAGTTCACAGGCATCCAAGGCGCTGCGGCCTAATTCCGGCGCTCCACCTGCATGGGAAGCAGTTCCCTTAAAATCAAAACGTACTTTATAATAACCAAGAGTGCGGCCCCAGAGACTGGTGTGATCCATTGGATGCCAGGTAAAGCACATGTCAAGGCCCTCAAAGCAGCCTCTCTTTACCATAAAACTCTTGCCAAATCCGGTTTCCTCTGCCGGGCAGCCAAATACCTTTACAGTACCGGTCTTTCCGGTCTCTTTTAAATACTCTTTTGCTACGATTGCAGCTCCGACCGTTCCTGCTGCCAATGCGCTGTGACCACAGGCATGGCCATATTTTTTCCCTTCAATCGGACACCGCTTTGCTTCTCCTGCCTTCTGGCTTAAATTCGGCAGTGCGTCATATTCGGCCAGAATACCGATCACCGGTTTTCCACTTCCATATGTACCTACAAATGCAGTTTCGATGTCTCCAATACCCCGTTCTACCTGAAACCCTTCTTTCTCCAGAAGTTCTTCCAGATAGGAAGCGCTCTTCTGAACCTCATAACCATACTCTGCCAGATCAAAGATCGAATGCTGGATGTCTGTGATCACATTCGATTTTTTCTGCGCAATGTCATGAATCTTTTGTGTCTCGCTCATAATTTACAACCCTCCAATATAAAATATAATTTTAAGAAAGCTGCTGTTTTGGAATCAGCATAACTTCCTGAACAGATGGATTTTTCCGGATTGCGCCAGTTACATCTTCCGGCAGATCTTCATCAGATTCTACGATACTGTAAGCGATCTGTCCCTTATTCGTACGGAACAGTTTCATAAAAGCAATGTTTACATTCGTATCACTGAGACATTTCGTGATATGGGCGATCACACCCGGTTTATCATAGTGAATGGTGATCAGAGTGCTATACTCTCCTGAAAAATTCACCTCCACATGATTGATCCGGCTGATACGGATCTTACCTCCGCCAATGGATTCTCCACGAACAGACATGGTCTGTCCTTCGGTATTTTTCATATCAATATCCACGGTATTCGGATAAATATCTGTCTCTTTTTCATTTACCAGGAACAGATATTTTAATCCCCGTTTTTTCGCAATCGCAAAGGAATTGGGAATTCTCTGGTCATCGGTGCTAAACCCCATGATACCGCCAAGCAGTGCCCGGTCTGTGCCGTGGCCCCGGTATGTACGGGCAAAGGAGCCATAAAGCGTAAATGTAACCTCCTTTAAGGTCCCCGGTAACAGTTTTTGTGCCAGAAGCGCGATAGAACAGGCTCCGGCGGTGTGTGAACTGGATGGTCCAATCATATTGGGACCCAGTACGTCAAATACGCTAATCAGTGCCATAATGCCCCCTCAAAACTTTTTATCTATATCTATTGATTTATGATATGGCGTATTATATCATGCAGATATACTGAAATCTAATTCAATAAATATATTGATTCGTTGAAAAATTTTCATAATAAAAGTGAGGGATAACTCGCATGGAATTTCGTCAGTTACAGACATTTATGATCATTTATGATCATCGCACAGACGGAAAGCTTCTCAAAAGCAGCGGAACTTCTAATTCAATAAATATATGGGGTCGTTGAAAAATTTTCATAATAAAAGCGAGGGATAACACGCATGGAATTTCGTCAGTTACAGACATTTATGATCATCGCACAGACGGAAAGTTTCTCAAAAGCAGCGGAACTTTTAGGCTATTCCCAGTCCGCGGTGACCGTACAGATCCGTCTATTGGAAAAGGAACTGGATACACGCCTTTTTGAACGGATGGGCCGCAAGATTGCCCTGACTGCCCAGGGACAGAATCTCCAGATTCATGCCGGACGAATCTTAGAGGAAATGAGCCAGGCAGAAGCGGAAATCCGTCTGGAACAAGAACTGTGCTCTCCTCTTCACGTAGGCGTTATCGAATCTTTATTTTTTACCAAACTGCCGCCAATTCTTGGCTACTTCCGTCAGCATTATCCGAAAGTTTCCTTAAAGCTGACGACCGGTACACCGAAGGAACTGATCGAACACATGGAATACAACCAGCTTGACCTGATTTACATTCTGGACCGCCCAAGATATAATAACCGTTGGTCAAAAGAAATGGAAAAGAAAGAAGATATCGTGTTTGTCACAAATCCTAAGCTGGCGATTACCCAAAAACAGGATCTGATGGTCGAAGATCTTCTGTACAACCCCTTCTTTTTAACTGAAAAAAATGAGAATTATCGAAAAGAACTGGATCAATTTTTAGAAAGTAAAGATATTATTCTGACCCCATCATTAGAAAGCAGCAATACCGAATTTATTATCCGTATGATCATTGAAAATGGCGGTATTTCCTACCTGCCGTATTTTGCGGTAGAAAAAAGCATAAAATCCGGAGAATTAGCTGTTCTGAAAGTGAAAGACTTTCAGTTAAGCATGTACCAGCAGATTTTTTACCACAAAAGCAAATGGAAAACCAAAGAAATGGAAGAGTTTATCCGTCTGGCCCAGATGAACCGCTCCTAACATGCACAAGAGGAAAGCTGGATTTTTATCTCCCGCTTTCCTCTTGTGTTATTTCTTTAATTGTTCTCAATTACCCATTTCACGTACTTTCTAAGCATACTCAATGGATGATCTGGAAATTGTTCATCCATAGACTCGTCTTCAGAAACATTCATCTGGATCACGAAAGAACATTTTCATAATATCTTTTACGCTATAGTTCTCACCTGGATGCTTTTCTTCCACGGATTTCTGAAACAACGAAAAACCTAGACTATCTCGTAGACCTGTTATTCCAACTTCAACATAATTACCGTTGATAAAATAGTTGACGCCATCAATATTTACATTGAAATTCAAATTCTAAGACACCTCTAGTACGGGCATACCTTCTCCAGAATATCTCATCTTTTGAATATTATAAATGTATTTATGTCCTTTCCTTGTCACGCCATTCCTGCACTCGACAAGACCGGTATCCTATGTTAAAAGCTCACGTGTTGAAGTAATTGTGCCTTCAACATCGTCATAATCCATGGCTTCTTCCTGGCTGACAATCCACGAAAAAAGCAGGCCTTGACACTTATCTGTATGAATGCCGCATCCCACATTTGGCTTAGGGATTTCATCGGGCACTGGTTTATTTAAATTACCATAGCCTTTAGGCTTCACCTTCAGTTTAAATGCTCTTTTACCTTTTATTATTTTATCGAATAGCATATTAGCTGGTCTCCTCTTGTTTTTTGACAACTTGCGACGACATATTCACACATTCAACTATGTTTAGTAAATTGCCTATGGTGTCAAATTAATCTGGCTATACGCTTTCCTGATGAGCTTTCTGATAGTTATATCTATTGTGCTTTTCCTGAAGTATCACGCTTCACCTTTAGCTGATCTTTATAAATACCGGAGATTAATTTCAAACCAGCCTCTGTTTCAAGGTCCACCATCTTCATCTCACCTTTAATAACTTTAATAAGTAGGATAATATAAGTTTCACCAAGAGCCGCCGTTAGCGCAGCTGCAGTTGCACCAGAAATTGCACCACCTACAGCGGTACCGACTCCAGGTATGAGCTTCAGTACATTTGAAACAAAGGTTTTGCCGAGAACGGTTGTACTAGCTGTACCAATGGTTCCTGTTATTATCGCTGTAAGTGTAGCTTTTTCAACAGAAATACCAAACACTGCAGTAATTCCTGCTAGCATTGCAACCTGTTCTGGAACAAGTAAAATAGCATCTGAAAATGGAATTGAAACTGCTCCTGTTGCTGCAGCCGCCGCTGCTGATGTTGCAACTACTGTCTGCGCCCTACCTTTTTTTAAGTCGATACTGGCGATCTGGACTGCAATAAAAGTCTTTTTTACGCCATCCGAAATCACATTATGGATACGAAGGTATAAAAAAATTGCGTTTGGCTCTATAAGTACATAAAGTCAGCGCGATTTTGTGTTTACCTAGTTGGTTAAGTAATCAGTGTATGTTCTTGCTCGGAGGAGGAAATTAGAACATTGATGTAGGAAGAGTAGGAAATCCCGAGGCGATTCGCTTGCGCTTTTAGCCGCTCATACTTTTCCTTCGTCATGATGACCTGTGTGCGGATTTTATCGGCAGCAAGATGATTTCTACTGTCGGGTATAGTGTCATATTTCATTTGTTTACCTCATAAGATGGGATGTAATTGTTCCAACTCAAATATGACAGTTTCATTTAAAAGCAATGATGTTTTTTTAAATAGAATTCATGACATCGTTAATTATTTCCTGATCCCGATTCTTCTGCGTTTCGGTATAGGCTAGATAGTATTTCATCGTTGTAGTAAGAGTCGCATGCCGAAGTTGATGCTGTACGGCTTCGGGGCTGACACCATGATCCAGCAGATAGGTTCCACAGGAGCCACGAAGCGAATGAAGATGTAAATCTTTTTTGATGCCGGACTGTTGCAGCCAGCTCTTCACTTTTTTATTGAGGCAGGATCGGAAATGAGGTTGCCACGTGTGTTTTGAAAGATAAGCGCCGTTCGTTTCTTGTACTGCACACGTCGGTTCAGGATGTCGGCAACTTTAGCTGGTACCTTGAGGCTTCCCTTCGATTCCTCTGTCTTCGTACGATCTATATAGCGACCTGTATGGGTGATATGCAGGATGCCGGTGTTCTGGTCCCAGTTTTCAACCCGAAGGCCGATGGCTTCGCCTGCCCGATGCCCGGTGTACATCATAAGGATGGCGACATTCGCATAGAGCGGATCCATATAGTAGCGGCGTTCTGTCCGACAGTACTCGAAGTAGCGGATGGCCTGTTCGAATTCCTCACCGGTGAGAAAATCCTCGGAGGTTTTTTGGCGCACGTGCTGCTTGAAGACGTGAAGTACATCGGTTGGTGATTTCTCTGGACGATATTTGTAAAAGTCATCAACAACGCTCTTTACAAGACGGAGGGCTCGATTTAAGGAAGAAGCACTGTAGTACAGATAACAATGCGTCTTCCCTCGACCCCGGTCGTACTGGGCGGTTTCGAGCCACCTCATGTAGTTATCTAGATCGCGGCAAAAAATGTGCTCTGCTGAGATTGTTAAAAATTTCCGCCCCACAAAAATCCCTTTTTCGCCCCAATTTTTCATGCTGTAAACGTTCATTCACTGTGCATACACGGTTATGTAACATCGATGGATGAAGATACAGAAAAAGCCCGAAAATGACGACTTTACGCCATTTCCGGGCTTCCCTACAGGTCCTTATCTCACCCTATAAAGAAAGCTGGCAACCGGAATCGGACCGGTGACCTCCGCACTACCAATGCGACGCACTACCGACTGTGCTATGCCAGCATTCCGTTCCCTCTCGAGAACTTCTATACTTTATCATGGAGACCCTACTCTGTCAACCACGAATTTACTTTTTTTGTAAAAAGTTTATGTGGACATTATTTTGCACATAACGGCACGGCGCAGATATACGGATACGGTGCTTATCTGCGTTGTGCAGGGCGTTTCCTGCGTGCTCTGAGCCGAAGCCGATATGAGGGCCAGTTAAACTGTGAATTATTCCGAGAAAAACTTCGCCTTGATCTTCTCCGTCGGCATCCTCTCGCCGGTCCAGAGCTCGAAGGCGGCTGCGCCCTGGTACAGCAGCATGTTGATGCCGTTGAAGGACTTGAGGCCGCAGGCCTCAGCCATCTCGAGGAGCTTCGTCTTCCGCGGATTATAGATGACGTCGGCGACGACCAGCGGAGCCGCTGCCCGCTGCGTAAGCCAGGACGGATCCTGGATGATGCAGGCATCGGTATGCGGTGCCATGCCGACATTCGTCGCGTTGATGAGGAGACAGGACTCCGCGATCTGCTGCTGCATCACAGCATCCTCATAGTCATAGACCGTGACATGGCAGTGGGTACGTTCGTTCAGCTCGGCGACGACACGGGCGGTCCGATCGTGGAAGCGGCTGGTGGCGCGCTCGAAGACCGCTACCTCGCGGGCACCATCGAGCGCGAGCTGCACGAGGATGGCGATCCCGGCCCCACCGGTACCGAGCAGCGTCACCTTCTGTCCGCGGAAATCGACGCCTTCCTGACGTGCCGACTCCGTGAAGCCGATACCGTCCGTGGTATGTCCCGTCGCCGTGCCATCGTCCTCGAGGACAACGGTATTGACTGAACCGGCGATCTCTGCTGCCGGACTCAGCCGGTCACAGAGCGCGACGGCCTCCGTCTTCAGCGGCATCGTGAGGTTGAAGCCGCGCACGCCCATACTCCGGAAGCTGTCCATCACGCCGGCGAGCTCCCCCTCTTTCACATCGAAGGCGAGGTAACGGTAGTCGAGCCCGAGCTCCGCGAAGGCCTCGTTGTGCATCGCCGGGGACATGCTGTGCGCCACCGGGCTGCCGAGCAGACAGATCATTTTCGTGCGTCCTGAAATTTCCATATTTCCTCCATCATCCAGAACAGGGAACCCGGCGTCCCGCCTGCGATTCCCTGCCATTTTCTTCCTATACGATTATATGTGGCCAATGTTTACATCAGCCCACATGTCGTCAGTTCAGCCGCTGCCGTACGATTTCGTACGCGAGCACGCCGCACGCGACGGATGCGTTCAGAGAGTCGATGTCGCCCTTCATCGGGATGGAGGCGACCATATCGCACTTCTCCTTCACGAGGCGGGAAACGCCCTCGCCCTCGTTCCCGATGACGAGTCCGATCGCACCCTTCAGATTCAGCTTATACATGAGCTCGCCGTCCATATCCGCACAGACGAACCATATGCCCTCCTTCTTCAGCTCCTCGATGGTCTGGCCGATGTTGGTGACCTTCGCCACACGGGTATGCTCCAGCGCGCCGGCCGAGCTCTTCGCCACGGTCGAGGTCAGCCCAACGGCACGCCGCTCGCGGATGATGACACCATGGGCGCCGGCGAGATTCGCCGTACGGATCATCGCGCCGAGGTTATGCGGATCCTCGATGCCGTCGAGGATGAAGAGGAACGGATCCTCGTTCTTCTCACGGGCAGCGTCGAGCAACTCCTGCACGCTGCTGTAGTGGAATGCCGCAAGGTAGGCCGCTACACCCTGGTGGCTCGCCCCCTGTCCGGCGATCTCATCGAGGCGCTCCTTCTTCACGAATTCCGGCTTCACACCGGCCTTCTTCGCCTCACGTAAAATCGTGGAAATCGGGCCGTCGTGGAGCCCGTCCTGTACGAACAGACGATCGATCGCCTTGCCCGCACGAAATGCTTCGATGACCGGATTTCGTCCGATCAGTGTAAATTCTTCGTCTCTCATGCTTAGATCCTTCTCCTATGCTCACATCCATGGCCGACTCCGAGAGCCGGTACACATCGGAGACGGTCTCCGATACAGGATGTGATGTTTGAACCGAAAAAACGCAGTTTTTCAACTGGCTTATTCTTTTTCTGCTTCTGCCGCCTGCTCGTGCCGGATCTCGCCGTAGCGGTCCTCCAGCGCCTGCAGGTGGGTGATGCCTCTCGCCTCCAGATCGATCATGCGCTCGTACTGCTCCGTCAGATACAGGTATCCGATCAGCGCCTCGAAGCCTGTCGCGCGGCGGTACTCCTGGATGGAGCTGTTCTTGCTGTGCGTTGCAGACTTCTGATTGCGGCCACGACGGTAGACGGACATCTCCTCGTCCGTCAGCACGCCCTGTCCGATGAGAAAGCCCATGATCTCCGACTGCGCATGTGCACAGACGAAGGTCGTCTTTTTCTGGTTGACAGCATTGACCACACCCGGGAAGTTCGACACCACATACTCCCGCACGGCGAGGTCATAGAGACAGTCGCCGATGTACGCGAGAATAAGCGGTGAAGTCGTCTGGACATCCACCGCTTTCAGATTCAGCTTTTCCTTATAGAGCTTGAAAATCTCGTAATCCATCAGGCACGACTCCACTTCACGCCTTCTCTGGTATCCTTGAGAACGATACCCATGGCGAGCAGCTGGTCACGGATTTCATCCGCCCGGGCGAAGTCCTTCGCCTTACGTGCTGCCTGACGCTCCTCGATCAGCTTCTCGACCTCACTGTCGAGATCATCCTTCTTGAGCTCCGTACGAATGCCCAGGACACCCATGAGAAGCTCGAGTTTCGCAAGCACATAGTCCACGTATGCCTTCGTGCTCTCCTCGGTCGCCGTGATGTTCGCCACACGAACGAGCTCGAAGATCGCCGTGATCGCATCTGCGGTGTTCAGATCGTCGTCCATCTTGCTGTTGAAGGTTTCCTGCAGCTGATCGACCGCCTTCTGATCCTCCAGCTCCTTCTCCGTCATCGCATCGCCCTGTGCCTTCGCACTCAGCTCACGCAGACGATCCAGCGCCGTGTAGATACGGTCGAGGGAGGTCTTCGCAGCATCCATGAGCTCCTTACTGAAGTTCAGCGGATTACGGTAGTGGGCGCTCAGCATGTAGAAGCGGAGCACCATCGGATCATACTGCGCGGTGATGTCACGGACGGTAAAGAAGTTACCGAGGGACTTACTCATCTTCTGGTTGTTGATATTGATGAATCCGTTGTGCATCCAGTAGTTCGAGAAGGTCTCGTGGTGTGCACTCTCATACTGTGCGATCTCGTTCTCGTGGTGCGGGAAGATGAGGTCCTCGCCGCCGGCATGGATGTCGAGACGTCCGCCGCAGTACTTCGGAGCCATGACGCAGCACTCGGTGTGCCAGCCCGGACGACCCTCGCACCATGGAGACTCCCAGTACGGCTCGCCGTCCTTCTTCGGCTTCCAGAGTACGAAATCGGTCGAGGTACGCTTGCCCTCCTCACCGGACACCTTCAGATCACGGAAACCGGACTGCAGCTCATCGATGTTCTTGTGACTCAGCTTTCCGTAGCCGCGGAAGGAGGTCGTATCGAAATAAACGGTACCATCGGCAGCGACATAAGCATTACCGCCCTCGATCAGGGTCTTGATCAGATCGATCATGCCCTGGATCTCCTCGGTCGCCTTCGGGTGTGCGCTCGCCGGCTCGATGTTCATCGCATCCATGTCCTTCTCGACCTCGGCGATGTACTTCTTCGTGATCTCGCCGCAGCTCACGCCCTCTTCGATGGACTCCTTGATGATCTTGTCGTCGACATCGGTATAGTTCGACACATAGGTCACCTTATAGCCCTGATACTCCATATAGCGACGGAAGGTATCAAACACGATCATCGGACGCGCGTTACCGATATGGATGAAGTTGTAGACCGTCGGTCCACAGACATACATACGGATCTTGCCCTCCTCGATCGGCTTAAACTCTTCCTTCATGCGGGACATCGTATTAAAAATCTTCATAGTATCTCCTCTGCCCATGATTTCTGCCCGCCCGGTAAAATTTCTATGACGGCACATCCTGCGTTCGCCAATGCTTCTGGCGCTACATCATCGCTTCTCATAGGGTCATATAAAACTATTTTAAGGCTTAAAGGCGCGCGCGTCAATGACAATGAGGCCCTGCCGGACGGCCCTCTCATGGAGTAACAAAGAAGCCTTGCCATAGGCAAGGCTCTGAATACGTTCGCCACTAAGGCATCCATGCGCCGCTCCGTCCTTCGGACGGCCCTCTCATGGATTAGCAAAGAAGCCTTGCCATAGGCAAGGCTCTGAATACGTTCGCCACTAGGGCATCCATGCGCCGCTCCGTCCTTTGGACGGCCCTCTCATGGATTAGCGCTGATACTGGTTGAAGAACTGCTGGAACTGCTGCCACAGCTGCTCCTGGTCGCTGCTACCGGAGCCGTTCGAACCCTGGCTGCCGTCCGAGCCGTTGCCGTTTGAGCCATTACCGTTCGAACTGCTGCCGCCGTTCTGAGAGAACGGGTCGTTTGCGGAGCCCTGGTTCTGCTGACTCTGTGTGCCGGACTTCTTGTTGGTGTTCGAGGTCTCGGAGGAGCCCAGGGTGACGTCGACGGTTACCTCGTCATACTGGCTGCCGTTCGGACGCTTGACGGTGACCTTGACAGTCTCGCCGGCCTTATACTTCGAAAGAAGGTTCGAGAGATCGTCGAAGGTGTTGACGCCCTGACCATCCAGTGCGGTGATGATATCCTTCTCCTGGAGGCCGCTGTTCTCAGCATTGGAGCCCTCAGTGAACTTATAGATGAAGACGCCCTGCGGCATGTCGAAGGTCTGTGCGGTCTGCGCATCGATGTTCTTGACCTGGATGCCGAGGTAACCACGCTCATTCTCCGGAACGGCCTGACGTGTAGTCAGTGTGGACAGTGAATCGATGACCTTCTTCGCCTTCGCGGATGGGATGGAGTAGCCCATACCCTCGACATCGGTATCACTGTACTTCGCGACGTTGATGCCGATCAGCTCGCCCTGCATGTTGAGGAGTGCGCCGCCGGAGTTGCCCGGGTTGATGGCGGCATCCGTCTGGAGAAGTCCGGACTCGCTGCTCTCACTGGTCTGTACATCTCTGTCCTTCGCGGAGATGATACCGGTGGTGACGGACTGACCGTAGCCCAGTGCGTTACCGATCGCCACGACCTGATCGCCGACCTGTATGTCATCGCTGTTGCCAATGCTGATGACCTTCAGCGCATCCATCGTCGCCTGAGGAATATCGGAAAGCTTTACAGCGACCACGGCGAGATCCGCGGAGGCATCGGTACCCTTGATTTCAGCATCGACACTCTCGTTATCACAGAAGGTGACGGAGAGGGAGCTCGAATCGGCGACCACATGGTTGTTGGTGACGATCAGAAGCTCGGTATCATTCTTTCCGACGATGACGCCGGAACCACTCGCCGGTACCTCGGTCTCATAATTCTGGTAGTTCCCGAACAGGGAGAAGCCGTTCGCCTGATACTTCATCATATTGGTGATGGCGACAACCGACGGCATCGCGTTCTTCGCGACCTCACTGACGGAGCCATAGCCAAGCGTGGATGCCGGAGCGGTACCACTGCCCGCTGTGCCTGCCGCCTGTGTTTCCGCGGCAGCCTGGGTCGCGGCGGCGGTGGTCTCCGGTGTGACGGCCTGGGCGCCACTGTCACTCTGGTAAGCGATGCCGGCCTTCTGGGCGGCGACATTGACCCCGACCATGGATGCACCGGCGACGGCACCGAACAATACAGCACCTAAAACGATTCCTGCTACTTTTTTCATCATGAACCTCCTGAGAAAGTGTAGTTCCTGATCGATCGTATATGTTCATTCATCGTGATCTGGTAAAGCCGGACTGCGATCGCAACAGACCTTCTGCGTTCTGCTGCCGACCGCCGCTTCGACGATCACGGATGATGCTCATGCACATCAGCTATCTTTCTGTTTACATCGAGTATGATACGTGATTTCTGTGTTGAATTTGTGTCTTAGATTTGGAGAATTTGTGAAAAACGCGCTCGTGTACAGTCGATATAGAAGGTATTCTGAAGCGAAGATTTTCACAGGTGAAGCATAGAATTTCGAAGGGATTCGAAGGGGCAGTTTATAGTCTTTTTAGAGATGAAGCGACTGAAAAATGCTATAATTTTTTCATATAAAGCTTCGGAGGAAGTATGTATTATTTCATCATCAATCCGGAGGCCTCAGGTGGCCGCGGACGAAAAATCTGGGATAAGGTACTCAAATATTTAAAACGGACACATAATACGGAGAACTACGAGGTATATCTTACGGAGAAGGCCGGCGATGCGCGCCGCTACGCACAGCAGCTGTCCGAGCGCTGTCCGGAGAAGCGGACGATCACCGTCATCGGTGGCGAGGGTACGCTGAACGAGGTCGTGGACGGACTGCACATGGACGGTGACCGTGTGTCCGTCGCCTATATTCCGACGAAAACGGATAACGACATCGCGCGCTGCTATCGGAAGCGCTATACACTGCGCGCGCAGCTGAAGCGTCTCCGGAATCCGTCGGATGAGCTGCTGCTCGATTATGGTGTGCTGAACTGTGCGACCATGAATCGCCGCTTCGCGGTGAGCTCCGGGATCGGCTTCGATGCGGCGCTCTTTCCAGCGCTGTATGCCGAGGGGTATGACGGTGCGGGCGACACAAAAAAGCCGTTCTTCCAGCGACGGCGGGCGAGCTATTTCCATATCTTCGTGCGGGAGCTGATCCATGCGCGTCCGAGTCATGGCTATGTGATCCTCGATGGCGATAAGCGCCACGAGTTCAACAACATCCTGTTCATCTCGGCGCATGTACATCCCTTCGATGGTGGCTATATGGTCTGCCCGAAGGCCGACGGAGCGGATGGTTACCTCGATATCTGTATCGTGAGCACGAAGTATAAGTGGCGGCTCCTCCTGATCATGCTGGCGAGCATCTTCGGAAAGCATGTCACCCATACCGGTGTGCATCTCTACCGCTGCCGTGAGGCCGTGATCCATACGGATCGGGCACTTCCGGTGCATGTGGATGGCGAGTCGATCGGTGAGCAGACGGACTATACGCTGACCTGCATTCCGAAGAAGCTGCGGCTGCGGCTCTGAGCGGATATACACTTTCGTCAAAAGACCCGGAGGGCCAGCCCTCCGGGTCTTTTGACGGAAACTTAAATCAGCAGTGCGACGGCCTGTGCGCTGATGCCTTCGCCACGACCGGTGAAGCCGAGATGCTCCTCCGTGGTGGCCTTGATGGACACCTGGTCGACGGAAAGGTTCAGGGCCTTCGCGACATTCATACGCATCTCCGGGAGATAGCTCATCAGCTTCGGACGCTGCGCGATGATAGTAGAGTCGATGTTCTCGATGCTGTAGCCATGAGCGGCGAGGATGAGGCCGACCTCATGAAGCAGCTGTACGGAATCAGCGCCCTTATAGCGCGGATCCGTATCCGGGAAGTGCTGCCCGATATCACCGAGGGCGGCTGCACCGAGCAGTGCATCCATGATAGCATGCACGATAACATCCGCATCGCTGTGACCGTCGAGACCACGCTCATACGGGATGGTCACGCCGCCGAGGATCAGTGCACGTCCCTCGACCAGTTTATGTACATCATATCCTGTTCCGATTCTCATAAATACCTCCATTCATTACATATAGGACTGTGGATCCACATAGCTTCCGTTTTCACGGATGCCGAAGTGGAGATGTGGTCCGGTAGAGTAGCCGGTGGAGCCGACGGAGCCGATGCTCTCGCCCTGCTTGACTTCCTGCCCCTCGGAGACACCGAGGCTTGCCATGTGCATGTAGACGGTATACACACCGCTGCCATGGTTGATCATCACGTAGTTTCCGGCCGAGGCAGAGTAGGTCGCGATCACGACCTCACCGCCGGCGGCCGCCACGACCTTCGAGCCACTGGATGCCGCGATGTCGATGCCCTTATGATAGGTGCTGGCACCCTCGGTCGGCGCTTCACGGGAGCCGAAGCTACTGCTGATGCGTCCCCCCGACGGAACCGGCCAGGTGAATCCGCCACTCATCGTCCGCGAC
The DNA here is from genome assembly GCF_052064255.1 of Oribacterium sp. HCP3S3_B9. Taxonomy (NCBI): domain Bacteria; kingdom Bacillati; phylum Bacillota; class Clostridia; order Lachnospirales; family Lachnospiraceae; genus Oribacterium; species Oribacterium sp. HCP3S3_B9. The sequence goes on along the minus strand of NZ_JBQHVY010000010.1, from coordinate 53,167 downwards.
GTGTAGTCCGGCTTCACCTTCTCGACCGAATCCGGATCCTTACCGGCAGCGACGGCCGCCTTCCGGGCCGCCTCTTCCTTCGCCTTCGCCTCGGCTTCGGCCTTCTTCCGTGCCTCCTCTTCCTGCCGTTTGATTTCCTTCTCCATCGCGGCGATCGTGCTCTCCTGCTCCTCGATGTCCGCGTAGAGTGCATTGATCTCACCCTGCTGCTGGTTCGCCGTCGACTGCGCCGAGCGGATCTTCTGATTATAGGCGGCGAGCTCCTGGTTCTTCTGTGCGAGCAGGGTCGCCACGCTCTGCTGCTTCGCGCTCGCGGATGCCTGCATCGTCACCAGCTGCGCCTGCTCCGCCTCGAGCTGCAGATTCGTGTTCGTGATAAACTGCTTCGTCGCCGCAAACTCGTCCAGCTTCTGCCGGTCATACTCCGTGATCTTCGCGATGTACTCCGCCTTGTTGAGGAGATCTGCCCAGCTTTCGGCATTCAGGATCATGTCGATGAAGCTCGTATCACCCTTCTCGTACATGAAGCGGATGCGCAGCTTCATGCTGGCATACTGGTCCGACTCGGTCTGCGCCGCCTCGGCGAGCTGCCCCTGCGTGAACTGGATGTCCAGCTGCTTCTGCGCGATGGAAGCATTGAGCTCGTTCACCTCGTTCGTGAGCTCCGTCATGCTCTGGTCGAGTGCTTTGATGTAGCTCGCGGTATCTGCCTTCTGGTCCTTGAGCCCGCTGATGGTATCGTTCACCTTCGCCTGCTCTTCCTTCAGTGCATCGATGGCCGCCTGATTCGCGTCGATCGTTTTCTGCGCCGACGCGATCTGCTTCTTCTCCGTCTCCGCCGCGAGGTTCGGCTTCGCCGTGCAGCAGAGGGACAGCACGAGCGCCGCCGCAAGCATATTCAGTTTCGCTGATTTCTTTTTTCTCATGTCTTCTTTCTTTCGGCTGATGCCTTCGTCCTTCGCATCCGCATGTCGCGGATCGTCTTCCAGACCTCGATGCATCGACGAGGCTTCGCGCCACCTTGTATTATACCCGGAGCGACTTTCGGATCGTCACGAAGGAGACGACGAAGCCGACACCGACACCGAGGCCCAGCGCGACTGCGACCATCTGCGGATAGATGGTGCTGATCGGAATAGGCTGGAACAGCGTCGAGATCGAGACAAAGTGGCTTGTGACATAGTGGACAGCCTTTTCATAGATGAAGTAGATGCCGGCCAGCGGGATCAGTGCACCGACGAGGCCGAGCATCACACCCTCGACGAGGAACGGCAGGCGGATCATGAGGTTCGTCGCGCCGATCATCTTCATGATCATGTTCTCGCGTCGACGGAACTGTGCCGCGACGGAGATCGTGTTGCTGATCAGGAAGACCGACACCGCCAGCAGTACCGCGATGATCACGGCGCTGAGCAGCGAGATGATGCGGTTCAGCGAGCTCAGTCCCGTGACGGCTGCGTTCGAGTAATTCACCTGACGGACGACCGGGAAGCTGTGAAGCCAGTCCACGATGCTCTGCTGATCCTGGATGTTGTTGAGGAAGATCTCGTAGCTTTGGGAGTTCGCGAGCGGGTTGTCCTCGGCGAATGCCTCTGCGAGCAGCTCGTTGTTATCGAAGTAATCGCTCTTAAACGTTTCCCAGGCCTCCTCGGCAGAGGTATAGTGGGAGCTCTTCACCTCCGGACGCGCCGCGATGGCCTCGCCGACAGCATTGACCTCCTCAGAACTTGCGTCATCGGTAAAGAAGACGGTGATGCCGACGGTGGTTTCTGCGGTTTTCGCGATGTGCTGTACGTTCGTCACGATCGCGAAGAACAGACAGAACAGGAAGATGCAGGCCGCGATCGTCGCTGTAGAGGCGGCGGAAAACAGCTTGTTATGCAGTATGTTTTTGAATCCGGAATGGATACAGTAACCGATGGCGTTCGCTTTCATCTGACGTCACCTCCCTTTCTCCGGCTGACATGACGCGGGCGGTGGCTGCCACCGAGACCGCGCGGGCGTTCCGTGGAAACTGTTTCAGAACTGAGCTCCGACACGTTTTCACGGATGGACGCGGTCTCTTCCGACATACTTTCCTCCGCTGTCGATCGTTTGCGTGATCGACGACGTTGCATCTCCGGGACAGCCTTCTCTGCTTCTGCAGAAGCGACAGACTCGCTCGCCTCTTCTGCAGCGGAATCCGAGATGATCTCGCCGTCGGCCATGTGAACGGTGCGCTTGTTCATCATACGGACGAGCTCGAGGTCGTGCGTGATGACGATGACTGTGGTGCCCTGCGCGTGGATGCGCTCGAGCAGCTTCATGATGCTGACGGCGTTCTCGTGGTCGAGGTTGCCGGTCAGCTCATCTGCGATCAGGATCTCCGGACGGTTGATCAGTGCGCGGGCGATGGCGGTACGCTGCTGCTCGCCACCGCTGAGCTCGCGCGGATAGGCATCGTGCTTCTCGCTGAGACCGACGCGTTCGAGCATCTCCGCGACATCTGCGCGGATTTCCGGGGTGGATTTACCGGCGATCAGCTCGGCGAAGCCGACGTTCTCATAGACGGAACGGTCCTCGAGGAGCCGGAAGTCCTGGAAGACGACACCGAGACGGCGACGGTACTTCGGGACGAGACGTCGCTTCATGTGCTGCAGGGCGAGCCCGTTGACGGTGATCTCGCCCTCCGTCGGCTCGAGCTCCTTCGTGAGGAGGCGGACGAGCGTGGATTTACCAGAGCCGCTGCGCCCGACGATGAAGCAGAACTCGCCATCCGCGATGGTGAGACTGACATTTCGGAGGGCCTCAACGCCGTTTTTATAGCTTTTGGAAACGTTTTTGATTTCAATCATTCTTATAGAAGGTCCTTTGGTGGGGTGTTGCACATCGTATATCGCGCAAGGGCTCGATGCACCTTGCGTCCGGGTTGCCTTCAGAAACAACGCAAGGGGGCTTCCGGAAGACGATGCCGCACTATATAAAATAATAGCAAAAACCGGTCCGTGGTGTATACACCATGGACCGGCTAATTCATGTCAATAATCTTAAGATTTTTTCAGAGACAGGGCTGTCTCCGGACGCTGAGTGAAGCGTCGATGGATCGAAGACTCGAAGAATTAATAGTCGATGGTCTCCATATACTTCATGTACTTTACAACCATGAGTGCGATCTTGAAGGTAATCGCGTCATCAAATACACGAAGGTCCAGACCGGTGGAGCGCTGCAGCTTATCGAGACGGTATACCAGGGTGTTTCTGTGGATATACAGCTGACGGGAGGTCTCGGAAACGTTCAGGTTGTTCTCGAAGAACTTGTTGATCGTGGTCAGGGTCTCCTCGTCGAACTCGTCCGGAGAGACGGTCGTGAAGATCTCGCGGATAAACATCTTGCACAGTGGCAGTGGCAGCTGATAGATCAGACGGCCGATACCGAGACGGTTGTAGGCGATGATGTTCCGCTCTGCATAGAAGATCTTACCGACCTCGAGGGCCATCTTCGCTTCCTTGTAGGACTTCGAAACATCCTTGATCTCGTTCACGACGGTACCGTAGCTGACACGGGCATCGATCATCGCCTCGGTCTCGAGCATATCGAGGATCGTCTCGGCTACATGGTGGAGCTCATCCGAGGTCTCGGTCGGCTTCACTTCCTTTACGACGATGACATTTTTCTCATCGACCGCAGTGACGAAATCGTGAGTCTTTGCAGCGAACAGTGTCTTCAGTGCTTCGAGGGCGCCGGAATCGCTGGTGCTCTTCTTGGTTTCGATGATGTAGACCACGCGCTTCACGCTGACATCGATATGCAGCTTCTTCGCACGGTTATAGATGTCGACCAGAAGCAGGTTGTCGAGCAGGAGGTTCTTGATGAAGTTGTCCTTATCGAACTTCTCCTTATATGCAACCAGCAGGGTCTGGATCTGGAAGGCGGCGAGCTTGCCGACCATGTACACGTCGTCGCTGTCGCCCATCGCGATCAGCACATACTCGAGCTGGTGCTCGTCGAAGATCTTAAAAAACTGATATCCGCCCACGGCCTGGCTGTCTGCCTGTGATTCCGCAAAGGACGAAACCATAGATTCTGTATACTGGTTATCGGTAAAGGTCGATGCAAGCACCTTTCCATCAATGTCCGCAATGGCGATATCAACTCTTGTAATACTCTTGAGAGAATCAATCGTGCTCTGTAAAACCTGATTTGAAATCATTCTCTACTCCTTCTGCACTTAACGACTAGATACGACTAGTACTCCATAATTATTGATATTTTACTAGATTCGATTTCTAAAATCAATCATTGTATCGACCTGATGACTGTCATTTTCCGTCGTTTTGTAAGCGTTCAGGCAGTGCCGCCCCGCCCTCCCTGAGCGTTTCCGTCATTTTTCAGCCTCTTTCGGCCTCTTTTCCATGCATGGCTGTATAAAATGATACGATGAACGAAAAAACACCCGGTGGATCTCCCACCGGGTGCGCTGTGATTCTTTTAGTTTGTGATGGTCTGCTCTGTTTCCTTATCGAAAACGTGGATCTTCGCCTCATCGAGTGCGAACGTAACGGTAGAACCGGTACGAGCAGCGGTCTTCGGGTTTACTCTTGCAACCCAGCCTGCATCGGCGAGGTCGAAGTAGAGAAGGGTCTCTGCACCGAGCATCTCGTATACCTTGATCTCAGCCTGTACGGTCTGCTTCGGGTGAGCAGCTACGAAATCTGCCTCATCGTGCAGATGCTCCGGACGGATGCCGAGGATGACGGTCTTACCGATGTATCCGCCGTCCTTCAGCTTGGCAGCCTTGGCAGCGTCGAGGGTGATGGTGTGGCCTGCGAAGGTAAGGGTTACATCATTACCCTCGGCCTTGCACTCTGCGTCGATCATGTTCATCTGCGGAGATCCGATGAAACCTGCAACGAACTTGTTGCACGGTGTATCGTAGAGGTTCTCCGGTGTATCTACCTGCTGGATGATACCATCCTTCATAACGACGATTCTGGTACCCAGTGTCATCGCCTCGGTCTGGTCATGTGTTACGTAGATGATGGTGGTCTCGAGGGACTTGTGGAGCTTTGCGATCTCTACACGCATCTGTGCTCTCAGCTTCGCATCGAGGTTACTGAGCGGCTCATCCATGAGGAATACCTTCGGTCTACGAACGATCGCACGTCCCATCGCTACACGCTGTCTCTGTCCACCGGAAAGAGCCTTCGGCTTTCTGTCGAGGAGATGCTCGAGATCGAGGATTCTCGCAGCCTCATGCACCTTCTGATCGATCTCTGCCTTCGGAACCTTACGAAGCTTCAGACCGAATGCCATGTTGTCATATACGGTCATATGAGGATACAGAGCGTAGTTCTGGAATACCATCGCGATATCTCTGTCCTTCGGCTCGACGTCATTTACTCTCTTGCCGTCGATGATCAGGTCACCGCTCGAGATATCCTCGAGACCTGCAATCATTCGAAGGGTGGTTGACTTACCACAGCCAGATGGTCCGACGAAAATGATGAATTCCTTATCCTTGATATCGAGGTTGAAATCCTTAACAGCGACGAAGCCGTTCGGATACTTCTTGGTTACATTCTTAAGCTCAACACTTGCCATAATTTTTTCTTCTCCTATAGGGCACAAACGTTTAGTGATCAGGTTCCCCAAGCCTTTTTCAACTGTACTCATCGTACACTTGTGGAAACATTTTCTCAACGGCATTTGTTCCTAGAAAAGACCGGTTGAATTTATACAAACTGTCGAGCGATTTTTTAAAACGGTCAATATACACAAAAGATCGAGGTCTTCGTGATTTTAATTCTTCCTTCTTTCAGCAATTTGCCCACAGCACGCTTGAAAGCGGCCTTTGACATGCCGAAATCCCGCATAATTTCGTCAGGTTGAACAGTTTTATCGGTGTAAGGTACATGTCCTTCGAACTTTTCCGTCAGGATCGCGAGAACCTCATCGGCATTTCGCTCATAATGATAGGTCTTAATTTGATCATTCTGTATAACCGTCGCCTCTTCGTGCTTCTTTGTATACATCGTGGCGGCGAGACGCTGGCTGTGATCGACGTACAGATAGACCTCGACCTGGTCGCCGGCCTTAATCTCGTGGCGCATCTCGTGGTATGGCAGAAGCACATCACGCTCGAGTCCGATGTCCACGAACGCACCGATCTTCGTCACATCCTTTACGAGCACCTTCGCGATATCGCCGACCTGCATGAGCGGCTTTCGGGTCGTCGCAATCAGACGGTCACTCGAATCCTTGTACACAAACACGGAGAGCTCATCTCCGATCGTCTTCCCTGCCGGCACCTGCTTCTTCGGAAGCAGCACCGAAGCACCCTCACTGTCTGCGAGGTACACACCGAAGTCCTTCTCTCGCGCGATCTTCAGTGTCTGGATCTTTCCTAATTCAATCATGTTTTTCCTCTTCTTTCTATTACGTACAGGCTGTCCGCATGCCGCGGTACGCCCTTTTTTTATACTGTATTTCAGGCCAATGTCTCCATCGGCATGCCGCCCGTTCAGCTGCGGATAAACTCTACATTACAGTAGACCTCGCCGGCAGGGCTCTGGAGGCTGACGATCAGCCCGCCGTCTGGTGACGATCCATATTTCGGAAGCATTGTATCCCCGAGCACGGCCGCCTTACGATACTCTGCGCGGATGCGACCAGCGTGAAAACGCTCTTTTCCACCGGCTGCCTCGGTGAGCACCTCGTCGGCGATCGCGATGTACTGTGCGTTGTTGACGTGATGATTACTGTCGATGTGATGCGGCTGCACGAGGATCGGTGCGGCTTCCGTGAGCACTTCCAGTTCCGTGATCTTTCGCTCGCTGGCCGGGAGCGCCAGCACATCCCGCATCTCGCCGAACGGCGTCAGCATATCCTCGGTGATTTTCGCAGGACGCATACGCTCGGTGTCATAGCAGAACCAGAGGCTGTCGGCGCGCAGGATGTAGGCACCGGCTTCGTCCTTGATCCAGAAGTTACGGTGTGCCAGCACGCCGCGGAAGGCATGCGGGCAGGTGCCGATCGTGAGGCGCTCACAGAGCTTCGGCATGCGCTCGATATAGATGTCCCAGTAGCTAAGCAGCCAGGCGCGCTTCATCTCCCGCAGATAATCGACCGTGAGGCCGACCTCCGTCGAGTGGAAGGTACTGCAGTCCTGCAGGTAATTCACGACCGAAAGTATCGTCGCCTGCTCATGCTCGTCTGTCTCGGAATAGCGGACCCGCTCGTTAAATTCGTACATGCGTTACTCTCCTTCTGTGCTGTTGTATGGAACTGTCTTCGCTTCGTCTGTGCCTGCAGTGCAGCCATCATGTGGCTGGACTGCGTCTGTGCCGCCAGTGCCGACGGCACCTTACTGCTTATGTTCTGTGCCCTCTGGCTGCTCTGTGTGTTCGAGATCCTCCGTAGCACGTGCCCGTGCTTCGGCGTCCTCCTCGGCGGAGTGCGTGTGCATGTACGGCTTATCGAGCTGGATGATGCAGCGCACATCCGGATTCTCGATCTGCATCCGGTTCTGGATGCCGTGCAGGAGCTGGTTTTCTTCTTCCTTCGTCAGGTTCCATGGTGTGATGAGATCGAACACCAGGTAGATGAGCTTCTGCGTCTGCGCACCGTTGCTGCCCGCGACGAAGCTGTGCTTCGTATGCTTCTCTTTTACGAGCTGCGCGACGTCGGAGCTGTGCCGGATACGGAAATCGTGGAAGCTGCTCTCCGGGGAGAGCTCGGCGAGGATGTTCGCCAGCATTGCCCTGTAAAAGCGGGTCTCATCGTCGTTATGAATCGGGTCCATGTGAATCACCAGGTGGACGCCGAGCCGTGTTTCGCAGTCATGCTCGATCCGGTCGATGAGGTCATGGGCGCTTTCGATGTCGCTGCGGCCGTCCACCTCGGCATGGATGGTGGCCATGTACTGGTTCGGACCGTAGTTATGGACGATCAGGTCATGACTTCCGAGGATGCCCGGATAGCGCTCGACGAAATCGATGATGGTATAAAAGAGCTCCGGATCGATGGAGTCGCCGATCAGCGGTGCCAGGGTCTCCCGTGCGATGCCGACACCGTTCCAGAGGACGATCAGGGAGACGAGGAGGCCGACATAGGCATCGATGTTCCGGTCGAAGAAATGGAAAATCAGGAGGGACGCGAAGGTCGTCGCGGTCGTGAGGATATCCATGAAGGCATCCTGGCTCGACGCACGGTAGATGTTCGAGTCGATTTTCTCTGCGACGCGACGGTAGAACAGCGCGAGGCCGAGCTTCGCCAGCATGGAAACGAGCAGGATCACGGCGGCATAGATGCTGTAGTGCATTATCTCCGGATGGAGGATCTTCTGAAAGGAATCCTGCAGGGAGCTGAGGCCGACGTTCAGTACCAGGATCGAGACGATGAAGGCCGCGATGTACTCGATGCGCCCGTGCCCGAAGGGGTGATCCTCGTCGGCTTTCTTTCCGGCCATCTTCGAGCCGACCACGGAGATCACGGAGCTGCCGGCGTCGGACAGGTTGTTAAAGCCATCGGCCATGATCGACACGGAGTTGATGATGATGCCGATGGAAATTTTAAATACAAAAAGGAGCAGGTTGCATACGATTCCCGTCAGACCTGCTCTCTCAGATATTTTCGTTCGTTCAGTATGTTCGTTCATATTCGCCTCTGTTAACTCATCCAACAGACTCTTGTTACGGCTGATGTCACCGCCCTGTGCTCACCCGGCGCTGTGCGATCGCACGACGCGGATCTGTGCACTGCTGCCCTTCAGCGGGCCTCAGGATACATAAAACACCTGTGAGCGTTTTAGAATCATAAACGCTCACAGGTGTTTCGTCAAGTGAATTATCTGTGGCTCGGTCGATCGGGTAATCTTCGTACTGTTCCGCCGAGCCACGCCTTGACTTAACTACGTTTGAACAGTAACATCTTCGACGTTTAGCTGTTCAGCTCTGCCGGATCGATCTGAAAGCCCTCCAGCTTCGAGGTGCAATGCGGGCAGCGGGTCGCCTTCACGTCGATCTCCGACATGCAGTACGGGCAGATCTTCGTGGTCGGAGCGGCTGGTGTCGGCTCCGCCTTCGGCTTCCGCAGGTGGTTGATCTCCTTCACGAAGAGGAAGACCACCAGTGCCATCACGAGGAAGGAAATCAGCTCGGTGAGGAAGGCACCATACGCGAATACTGCGCCCTGCTCGACCGCCTCGCTGTAGATCTTCGTGGTCTGTCCGGCGAGCGGGATGAACATGTTGGTGAAATCCAGCTTTCCGGTGAAGATGGACAGGATCGGCATGAAGAGATTGTCGACGACGGACTTCACAAGTGAGGTGAAGGCCGAGCCGATGATCATGCCGACCGCCAGATCGACCATGTTGCCCTTGATGGCAAACTCCTTAAACTCCTGTATAAAACGCTTCATATTTTCCCCCTGCGTCCGGAAGGACGGTTTCAACGTGGTTTACAGTTCTAAGATCAGTATATCAGTGCGCCGTCTGCGCCGACATAGTGTGTGCCGGTGTAGTCCGAGAAAATCAGGTTCTTATCCATGAAGCCGTTTGCACCGATGTGGTAGAGCTTGCCGGAATCCACGATCCACTTGCTGAAGACCGGTGCGCCGTTTACGAGGTAAACGTGGCCGATGCCCCAGTCGGTGATGACACCGTTCGTGAGGAAGTCACCGCTGGTGCTGGTCGACTGAGTTGCCGGTGCGCTGGTGCCGCTAGGACCTGCACTCGGTGTGCCCGGGGTACCCGGTGTGCCTGCAGTGCCCGGTGTCGGGATGGAAGAACCAGGTGTGTTATTTGTATTTACACCACTGTTGGTTGCAGCGGTGGAAGAAAGCTTCTTCATCATATCGGAATCGATCTCGAGGAAATCAGACTCGGATGTGGAAACAGAGGTTTCACCAGTACTCTTTTTACTTGCTGTGATTTTAAAGGTGTAATCGCCGGTTTTTCCATAGGCCTTAATCTTTGGAGTTATATCTACGGAACCGATTTTTGTATTGGTTGTTATGGAAATACCTGTACCGCCATCATTACGACGAACCTTGATTGTTGCTTTAGAACTGTCATCGGAAGCATCCCAAGTGGCATAGATGTGAATCTTGCCGTTGGCGTCCTCCTGTACATCCCATTCTGCGCCTTCACAAGAATAATCATACTCTTCATCGTCATCCTTCTTGGATGCATAGGCTGTGATCTGACCGAGTACGGCACCGGCTGGTGTCGAGGTCGCGACAACAGCGGCCATCATGATTGCGCTTAACTTACGTAATTTCATACTTTTTCCTCCATGGCGTCCATGTATTTTTGTGGGCTCGTCCCACTTTTTCGTATACTCTTATGTTAGCTTTTCAGAGGACAGATGGCAAGGAACATATTCAGTTCTTTTTCTTACAAAAAAATCCCAAGACCTTGATAACCAAAGTTCTGGGATCTTTCGCAGCGCTACCAGGATTCGAACCTGGGAATGACGGAATCAGAATCCGTTGCCTTACCACTTGGCGACAGCGCTATGTGTTTGTGCCGCTCGCTTCAAGCGACTCATATATAGTACCTGACTTTAAAACATTTGTCAACAACTAATTTTAAAATTTTTCGGGGCCCCGGAGGGGCCCGTAGGAGGTATAGTTCAGCCAGGGTCCCCGGCTTAGATTTTACCGGTCTCGGAGTATTGTGCCTCCGTTGCCGCCCCTCCGGGTCCCCTTAGCTGAGCACTTATGCTTTCGTATAGTTCAGGAAGCCATCCGTGTACTCCTGGTGCCCGTCTGCGTCGATCCACATAGCTTCGAGGTCCTCGACCCGGAAGTCGGCACCGAGGGGACTGCTGCCCTCGCGGATGGACTGGATCAGTGCCTTGCCATCCTCGACCGGCATCATAAAGAGCGCGGTCGACAGAGCGTCGGCGAGGCCGGAATCCTCGGTCAGAATTGATACACTGCGATGATACTTCGCCGGATACAGGGTATCCGGATCGATGATGTGATGATAGCGCTGACCGTTCACGACGAAATAGCGCTCATAATCACCGGAGGTGACGAGGGAGCGGCCATCGAGGTAGCAGACGATCGCGTACTGGTCGCCGGTCTGGCTGTCGCGGTATTCCGGACTCTCCACCGGGCAGACCCACTTCGCGCCATCGCCTTTGATACCGATCGCACGCACATTACCGCCGAGGTTCAGGAGGAAGTTTTCCGAGTCCTCGTTCTGAATCAGCTTTGCAGCATTTTCCGTCGCATAGCCCTTGCCGATGCCGCCGACGTCCAGGCTCATCTCCGGGTCCTTCAGGTAGATAGTGCCGGCTGCGTCGTCGATGATGACATCCTCGATGTTTGTATGCTTCGCGGCTTCCTCCAGTGCGGCCTGATCCGGCAGCTCAGCGTGTGCCGGATCTTCGATCCCGGCTTCCCGCTTGTCATGCCAGAGATGCAGCACTGCGCCGTAGGCGATATTGACCCTGCCATCGGTGAGGGTGTAGACCTCCTTGCCCCATTTTATGAGGGAAAGGAGATCCGGATCGACCTTTACCGGCTGAATGCCGGCGTTGTCATTGACGGTTTTCAGGTTGTTGATGCCCTCGTAGTCGTTATAGATGTCGTAGAGCCTATGCTCCTTCAGGAGCTGTGCGTGGGAGCTCTCATAACACTTCTGGAAATCCGCTTCACTCTTCTCGAAGCCGATCTCCATCGAGACGGTGTCGAAGACATCCAGGAACTGCTTGTTGTAGCGCTCGAGCTTCGTCGCGCGGCTGCAGCCCGGCAGGCTGCAGGCCAGTGTGAGGCCGGCGCAGAGAAGCGCCAGCATTTGCTTCAGTTTTATGTTTCTCAATCGATGTTCTCTCTTTCGAAGGATGTAGGCGTAACGGTGCCGGCAGGGGGCCGCTCCCTGCCGGCACTGTTACGTGTACGCGGGAGGGGCTGTATGCGTTTCACTGCCGCTCTCTTTCGGATCGTGGGCAGCTGGAGACATTGGCCTCTGCTGCAGCTTAGAGCCGAGCATTCAGTATAGGGATGCGGGCGCCTTCTGTCAATGCCGGATGATCTTCCGAATCACGGAGAGGACGAGGCCGACGCCGCCGGCCATGAGGATCATCGCGCGGTTCACGACGAGGCGGGTGGAGGCGATGGCGAGGCCCACGATGACGGGCTGCGCAGATTCCATGATCGGGCTCAGGAGCAGGGCGATCACCTCCACGAGGAGCAGGAGGATGAAGGCGGTCATGCCGCGGCCGGTATCAATCGTTTCCAGCGTGCCGTAGCGCACATATTTCTTTCTGGAGAGCATCCAGAAGAGGGAGATCAGGCTGAACAGCGTGATGCTCGCGAAAACCGAGATGAAGGTGATTTCGGCGACATTGTGGTCCGTGATCATCGACTCGATCGGGCCGAGGGCGTTCAGGTTTTCGAGCGCCGGTACGACCATGAGAAGATACAGGAGGATCAGTGCGGCCACAGAGAAGAGCTGCAGGACACGGTTCACGCCCATGAGCATGCGGTCGCGGATGCCGCCATCGACTGGGCCATCCTCCTCTTCGTCGCCGTACGCTGTGTCACGGAAATAGGCGTCCTCTTCTTTCTCTTCTTGGTTCGGAAGTGGATTCGCATGGCGGTTTCGTACGCTGCCTGGTCGTCCGGTGGACGGCTCTGCCGCGAAATCAGAAGCAGCGCGCGGTGTGGAAGGCCGTGTGCTGCCGGAAGAGGCCATGTCTGCCGTGGAAGATGCGGTGTCAGCCACCGGGATCGTGATGGTCGTGGCGTTCAGCGTGGAGCCGGTGGACATGGACGGCTGCGTCCGTTCGGGCATGTCCAGCACGGGCTGCTGGGCTGTGTCGGTCGGCATGTAGGATGGGCTCAGAAGATGCGCGGCTTCGCTGTGCTTCGCGAACCAGTCCACGGCGTAGCTGCAGCTCGGATATGCTTTCAGCTGATTTCGCTCGAGGCAGGTGATGAGCCGCGCCATGAGCTTCCCGGCGAGCCCCCGACCACGCAGACTCTCATCGACATAGGTATGGGTGATTTCGACCGTCCCCGGCTCCTCTTCCATCGCCGGGAAATCGATCTCTGCCAGTGCCTGCTCTTCGTCATCCACCAGCACGATGCGGTTTTTATAGGTTCTGAATTCCATAGTTCACCTCCGATAATTGACAGTATTATAGCATAGACGCAAAAAAAGGCCACCGCCTGTGCGATGACCTTCTTTCTCTTTTTCTGATCTGCAGTACGTCGTTTCTTCGATGAAGTGAGGCATGTCGCAACTCAGAGCTTCTTCAGCATCGCGAGGATGTCTTCCTTCGGGCAGTAGCCGATCGACTGGTCGATCATCTTTCCGTCCTGAATCAGCGCCAGCATCGGGATGCTGGAAACATTGAAGCGCATCGCGAGATCCATTTGCTCGTCGACATTGACCTTTCCTACCTTCAGCGTATCCGCATACTCCTCGGCGATCTCATGCACGATCGGAGACAGCATCTTGCACGGTCCGCACCAGTCCGCGTAGAAGTCGATCAGCACCGGCTTCGTAGAGTGAAGCACTTCGGTTTCGAAATTTGTTGCAGTGATTTTAAGCTCAGCCATACAGGCTCCTTTCTCTTTTTGGCCCTGCCGGTGGATGTGGCGGGCGTGGTCGTTTATGTGTTTCGCCAATGCTGTCAGCCGGATCGTTCGTCACTGGACGGAGAGCGCCTGGCTGCTCGACGCATCGCGCACTCAGTCCTTCAGTGATTTGTAGTACAGCATGCAGTGACAGAAACCCTCATAGTTTGGGTCGGCGATCTGGTCCTTAAATTCCTTACACATGCACTTCGTCTCTTCCGTACGCTCGAGGCGGCATGGACAGTAGCCACCAGTGCGCTTCAGACCTTCACGGACGGTATTCACCACATCCTGATCCAGATTCAGTTCTATTTTCATGTTTCTCACCTCGTCTTTCTGCTGGATGATGGCGGGTGCTTATGGAAAAACATCCGGTGCCGTGAAAGCACCGGATGTGTAGCTTCGCTGGCTCTTTCGGAGGCTTACGATGGCGTTTCGGCTGCGATTTCGTTAAGCCTTCCAGAGGCTGTGGAGGTTACAGTAGGCGTAGACCGCCTCCACCTCGTCGCCCGCACAGAGTGCGAAGTCTGCGACCGGCTTCTCGCCCGGATGCAGTTCCTTATGCTGATAGCCCTGCTTCGTAAAGACGGAGATCCACTCGATGTAGTGCTCCGGCAGCATCGGGTGCTCCACAGAGCCGACCTGTACATGCACGATCCCGTTCTCTACGCTCCATACCGGAACATGCTTCTCCCGTGCACCGTCACTGGTGCCGGCGATGAGCTCCGTCATCGGCTCGCCGCAGCAGACCACCGGGACGCCGCTGTCCTTTGCTTTTAAGACGATGTTTCCACAATGCTTACAAATATAATACTTCTGCTCCATGTTACGATCTCCTTTCTTCGTAGTGTTGAGTTTATGATCATGGCGATGATCTTCTGCTCCCACCGTCGTGTACGTTTATGCTTATGGCGATGCTCTTCTTTACTCACCGTCGTGTGCGTTCATCCTTCGATGAGGTCACATTCTGCCAGTGTTCGCCCGGATAAACGTACAGTGCTATGAAACATAGCGGATCAATAGTTCTCTGCGTGCACCTCGAAATAGCTCTGCGGGTGGTTGCAGGTCGGGCAGACCTCCGGGGCCTTCTCGCCGATGACGATGTGTCCGCAGTTGCGGCACTCCCAGACCTTGACCTCGCTCTTCGCGAAGACCTCGGCCATCTCGACGTTATGCAGCAGTGCGCGATAGCGCTCCTCGTGATGCTTTTCAATCGCGGCTACGAGGCGGAAGCGGTGAGCGAGCTCAGGGAAGCCCTCTTCCTCTGCGGTCTTCGCGAAGCCCTCATACATATCGGTCCACTCGTAGTTCTCACCCTCGGCGGCTGCCTTCAGGTTCTCAGCGGTATCCCCGATGCCGTTCAGCTCCTTGAACCACAGCTTCGCATGTTCCTTCTCGTTGTCCGCCGTCTTCAGGAACAGCGCAGCGATCTGCTCGTAGCCGTCCTTCTTCGCCTTCGAAGCGAAGTAGGTGTACTTATTGCGTGCCTGCGATTCGCCGGCGAATGCCTCCATCAGATTCTTCTCGGTTTGTGTGCCTGCATACTTATTCTTTTCCATCACATATCTCCTTTCGTGCTTTAATCATATCATCATTATACCAGCTTCGCAAAAGGCCGGCGCAGGCCGGCCTCAGAGTTTATAAAAACTTTCGAATTCATGGCTCATTATTAAACAGCGTGTTCAGATTCATAGCTGTCTGAAAATAGGGGCAACTAAAATCTCTTGTGTCCTTGACAAGGGGACTATTCATACGCCGCAATTTGCAGAACTGCAACTTACCGCCTATACAGTTTTTGCGTATGTGCATTCCCAATTACGGCTTACGCTTCGGATACGCGCTTATCTGCAAACGCTCTGTGTTCTCTTAGCTTGCGAGATCGGCATCAGTGGCAGCCGTGATTGCCGCAGCCGTGACTGCCACAGCTGTGTTCGCCCTCGCCGTGCTCGTGATCATGGTGGTTACATTGCACATCCGGGTTATAGCCGAGATTTCCAGCGATGAGTGCATTGACTGCTGCATCTGCGTCCCCGCTGACCCCACCGAAAAGACGGATACCGACCTCGGCGAGTGCCATTTGTGCACCACCACCGATGCCGCCACAGATCAGTGCATCGACACCGAGCTGCATCAGGAAGCCTGCCAGTGCGCCGTGGCCACTGCCGTTCGTATCCACTACTTCTGCACGAACGATTTCGCCGTTTGCGACATCGTAGATCTTAAACTGTGCGGTATGTCCGAAGTGCTGGAAAATCTGTCCGTTTTCATAGGTTACTGCAATTCTCATGATGATATTTCCTTTATGATCACTGGTTAAACCAGAGGTACAGCAAGTGCCGGATTTACCCGCGCTGCCGCATTCGCTTCCAACATCTGGCGTTTCGCTGATGTCATCCTGGCCTGCTTGAGATCCACGAGACGGATGACCTCGTACTCATCGAGCGTCAGCAGAATCGGAGCGCTCTCTGCCACATTGCATGGGCAGAATCGCTCCACCCTGGGCGCACTGCAGATTCGACGGCATCAGGGCGGTCTCGGCATCGCTGTATCCTCCTTTATTTCCGGTATATACCGATTATGCGCAATCAGAAGGGAAAAGTCAATCCGCGAATCGAATATTGACAAGCACGCTGTTTTTTTGTATTATAATTTGGTCCTGCCGGTATGGCGGAATAGGCAGACGCTCAGGACTTAAAATCCTGTGACCAGTGATGGTCGTGTCGGTTCGACCCCGACTACCGGCATTAGAGGATGGTTCGAGAGATCCATCCTCTAGTGTTATAAAATGGAGATGTACCCAAGTGGCCGAAGGGGGCGCACTCGAAATGCGCTAGGCCGGTTAAACGGCGCCAGGGTTCAAATCCCTGCATCTCCGCTCAATGAAAAGCCTGAAACCGATGGAATGAAGGATTCCATCGGTTTCAGGCTTTTTTGCGTCGGAATATACACATAAAGGACGTTTTTTGGTTTTTGCAGAGATATTCGTATACATAATTTTTAAAATGATCCTTGCGTGTACAGTTCGGTTAAAACTATAGAATCAGCCGGGTGATTTCCTCACCCGGCTGAGCTGTTACTGCGAATCACGCGGCGGTTTCTGCGATCGGCCCCGCTTCCGTCGTCTGTGGCGGCGCGACCGGTCCGACCTCCGGGCCGGCATTTTCCGTTTCCTTTACGGATGTGCCACCGTTATGTCGATCAGACGAATCGTTCTGATCAGAGCTGTCCGCTTTTCCGGAGGAAGTATGCTTATCCGAAGACACATTCGTATCCGAGTTGCCATTTGAACCACCGTTTCCGAACGAGGTGTTCTTATCGGAAGCCTCCGGCTCGTTCGAATGCTCGTCCTTCTTCGATTCCTCGCCCTTCGAAAGCTCCTCGATGGTGCTCTCTTCTTCCGTCGTCTGGTCGTTCGCCGTCACTTCGGTGGATTCAAGCGCAGATTCGCTCTCTGCTGCCGCGGCGGTTTCCGGTGCCGGCGTTTCCACAGCCGCAGCCGGATTCTGACCACTGTTTCCGGACTTTCCGCTGTCACCGCTGTTCGCGGCTGCCTCTGCTGCCTTCGTCACACCGGTGCCGCCACCGATCTTCGGGATGTCTGCATTCGGCAGCTCCCCGATGCCGGTCTTCTTCTGGATGTGCGCGGAGATCTCCTGCACCTTCGCACTCGGTGTGTAGCCGGTCGCATCATCGCCATACAGGAACGGGTGCAGCTGCGCTACGTTCGATACGAGCGTCGCCGGCACGACGACATTCATCTTTCCGACGTTTGTGGTATCACGTGAGAACGGGAAGCCGACAGCATTCTGAATCGTATACTTCTTCACGGTCTTCGCGATATCCAGGATATCGTCCGCGCCGATACTCGTCTGGATATCTGGCATGACCTCCATCGCCGTCGCCACCAGCGTCTTCTTGCTGGCCGCCTTCGCCTTCTGCATCGCGAGCTCCAGCACCTTCCGCTGACGCGCCGTACGGTTGAAATCGGTATCCATGAGACGAAGACGCGCATACGCGACGGCCTGTACACCATCGAGATGGTTCATGCCGCTGTGCTCGAGCTGCACGGAGCCGAGCCCCGTACCCTGCACCGTCTCCGTGATGAACGCATTGATATACGCAAATTCTTTATCGCTGATATCGAGATCGACGCCACCGAGCACATTGAGGCCCTCGGCGACCGCCTTCCAGTTGAAGGTCACATAATCATCGATGTCGAGATCGAAGTTCCGGTTCAGCGTTGCGATGGCCTGCTTCGGACCACCCTTGAAGTACGCCTCGTTGATCTTATGGTACTTTCCCTCGTCATCGATCTGAAGATACGTATCGCGGTAAACCGACGTGAGGTTCACATCCCCCGTCTTTCGGTTGATGCTCGCGAGCATGATAACATCACTGAGCGCCCCCGCACCGAGATTTCCGTCACGCGAATCGACACCAAACACCGCCACCGTCCAGTACGTCGACTGACCGAGCGATTTCACGGCACTGCAGCCGAAGAAGCCGCCAATGATGACGACCAGCACGAGGATACCGGCCAGCACACGACGGCCCCAGTTCGCCCTTTTCCTCCCGCGTGCCCGCCGCGGCGCGTTACCGGCCCCGGCAGAAGCATTCGCACGCAGGCCCTGCGCGGTGTTCGACACATCATGATTCATCCGCATATCTCCGACACGCTGTCTCGGCGCGTTCGCTGACATTTCGTCGCTCATCCGCGGATGACCGTTCCGTCTGCCCTGCACACCTGCAACCATCGCATCGTCCATACGACGTCCCTGCGCATTTGTCCGCTCCGCCGTACGGTCATATGCACCGTCCGTGCGATGCGTCTGCCCTGCGCCGCTCATCGAAGAAGCTGCCGCATCCGCATATGCGCTGTCCTCATCCTCCTCGAAGCTCGCCTCGACACGACTCGTCCGGTAGCGAAGCTCCTCCATCCGCTGCTGTGCTGCACGAGACGGCGCTGTCCGCCGAGGCGGACGCGCACCACCCTCACGACGCGGCGCGATATTCGGCACCTCAAGCCCGTCCTGATGATTCTGATGTTCGAAATCCTGATTATTCATATGCATGCATCATCTGAACTGTCCCATAGACAGAAGCGATGATCCTTTCTCCCGCTGTTCCGGGTTTTCTTCTTTTGCTTAATTTATCATCGAGATAGTCGTCAGTTTCTCTTTAGAGGATAACCTACCTGACGATACCTTGTTCCGACGGCATTATAACAGAGCTTAACTTAGAAACAAAGGATATTCACTCGATTGTCATTAGAAATTAATAAAGAATGTCGTGGTGCAGCTTCCGGGAACTGAACTGTCATAAAAAAAGGCCATCGGCGGATGCCGATGGCCTCATCAGAACCTGTTCTGTTGTGCTTTATGCGATGGTTGCTGTGTTGAGAAGCAGCATGCAGAATACCAGTGCGAACACGGCGACGGTCTCAGCGACACCGATCACGACGAAGTAGTTCGCAGTACCCTTACCGGTTGCACCGAGTGCATCCGCAGAAGCAGCGGCTACCTTGCCCTGGAACATAGCGGAGAAGCCGATCGCGATACCACCGAAGATACCGACACCGAGGGACAGTGCAGGATCGATGGTGCCTGCATTGTACGCACTCGCGATGAAGTTCATCAGAAGGAAACCGTAGATGGTCTGTGTCAGCGGTGCGCCGGCAAATGCCGTCATGATGAACGGTGCCTGCTTACCCTGTGCATAGCACTTCTTCCATGCGCCTACAGCGGACTGACCGGCGATACCGGTACCAAATGCGGAACCTAATGCAGAGAGACCAAGTGCTGCTGCCATACCAATAAAAGCGATATTCATAATAATCTCCTTTTTGCTTATCTGAAAAGCTTACTGTTTAATTTTATCGTTTAATCTGAACGGGTTGTACGCGATACCGGTCCACTCCAGTCCTACCTGTCCGGAGAACTCGAGCACGTTCAGACGTACACCATGTACAACGACAGAGAGAATACACATAACGATATTGATGACGTGTCCGATCAGTACGATCACGACGGCAGCAATCATCAAAGGTCCATGTGCAAGACCTGCGGCCATGTTGTTAAAGCTCTGAGCGATCGCGAGTCCCGCCATGCCTACGGCGAAGAGTCGGATGTAGCTCATGATATTACCGAAGCAGCTGATCGTGTTCAGGAAGACGGTAAATGCTCCGCCTAAGCTCGAAGCGATACCTGCGCCGATGCTCTTGCCCGGTGCCATGCCGTTCGTAAAGAGAACCAGTACGAAGCCGATCGCCACCGCTGCAACGACCGGTGTCAGCGGAAGCTGCTCGTGTAATACGAGGTAGAGTGCCAGAAGGTACATGCCACAGATGGTAAATAACCATCCGATATCGGACAGGAAGCTGAGATCCTTCTCTTCCATCTTCTTTTTGACGGCGAGGAGGCTTCCGAGCTCCATCTGCATTGCACCGATGGTGAAGGAGAACTTCATCATGTTGTTCTGCTGCAGTGCGGCCGGTACATCGAAGTACTGCGGATAGTTCGCAAAGCCCGGCAGAACCAGTGCGCGGAGGAACGGAACCTTCATCGCAGATTCCATACCGAACCAGGTACCGGTGATGGCACCCCAGATCACGGTTGAGGTCGACAGTACCAGGAGCAGGAAGCTCGCGGTGTCGATTTTTCCGCTCTTCTTGATCATCACGATGGTGCCGATCAGGAACAGGAGGCCGTAGCCACCGTCTCCGATGATCATCGCGAAGAACAGTGCGAAGAACAGCAGGAACCAGAGTGAGATATCCGTCTCATAGTATCCAGGCAGGATGCCCAGCATATCATAGAGCGGCTTGATCAGCTTGCTGACCTTGTTGTAGCGAAGCTTCGTCGGGATGTGCTCATCCTCAGTGGAAACTTCGTCGATCGCGTATGCCCAGTGATTCTCGCGGGCACCTTCCTTGAACCGGTCGAGATAGATCTCCGGGATGTAACCGGACAGCCATACGAGCTGTGTATCGCCTTCCGCGGTTTCGCTTGCGGAGGAGTACTCCTCTGCGTTCTGCGCGTCGAGCAGCTTCTGATGGAAGCTGTTTTCATGAAGCGCCGCCTTTTGAAGGAGCGCATCACAGGCTGCCTGTGCCTGCTGGCAATCCGCGATATCCTGCTGCAGCTCGGCGAGTCCCTTTTCCGGAAGCGTGAATTCACTCGCGTTATAGCTCATCGGGAGTGTACCGATCACGGCGATGGTGTCTGCCTTATCGACCGATGCGAGACGAAGAACCCGGAGGCTCTCGTCTGCCATGATCGCTGCGCATACATCCTTATCCACACGGTAGAAATGGAGGTCGTAGCCGAGCTTCTGAAGCTCGCGGACATCCCTCGGTGAGAACTGTCCCCATGGCTCGATGCGTTCCATCTCTGTGATGTCGGCGGTGATCTGCTGTGTCAGCTGATCCTTCTTCGCGAGTGCGTTCCGAACCTCCTGGTACAGCTGCTCGAATGCCTCGTCCGAAAGAAGTGCCGGTGCTTCGCCTGCAGCGTCTTTCTTTGTATCCTTGCTTTCCGGCAGATACTCCTGAAGCTTCGAGGAGACACGCGCGAGCTCAGTGAAGCGCTCACTCGCAGCCTGACTCGCCTGCTTCTGCTCTGCCAGATGGAGAAGTCCCAGGGAACGGAGCCCCTCCAGCATGTCATCTTTATGTTCAGCGGTGGTCACGACGTGAACCATTTTCATTTTTTCTATCATCGTCCTGCCTCCACCAGTTTTTTCTTTGCGATCTTGCCGCGTACGACAGCGGCTGTCTGCTGATCACCGAGGTAAACACCGATGATACGGATGTTTTCCTTAGCCTCCGGTATCTTGACCTTCTCGAAGAGGTTTACACGCTGGGATGTGGAACGAAGTTCCTTTTCCAGAAGCTCCACCTGCTTGCGAAGGGTTGAAACCAGCGCATCCAGACGCGCGATCTCACGCAGCTTGATCAGTGCAGTGTCCACCCATAAAGGGTAATCATCCACGTTATAGGAGATGTCCTTGAAGGTCAGCTCCTTGAAGGCCGGGATCTTCACACCGGCGACATTTTCGATACCGGAGATCACCTTGTCCGGCTGTACCAGAGTGTCCAGCTGTTTATCGGTATCAAACAGCGTGTTCTCTGAAAATACAGCTACCCAGTCATCGAGATCGCCGATCATCTGCTCCCGCTCCACTTCCTTCGCGGCCAGATCGTCCTTCACCTGCATGATGACGGACTGCAGCTGCTGCTTTTTCAGCTGCAGGGTCGGCAGGTAACGCTGATACTCTTTCAGGTGATCTTTCTGCACTTTCTGTTCATTTTTCGTGAGTTTGATCGCCATTGACTGCTCCTTTACTCATCCAGCTTCTTCGGCCATCTCTCCTTGATCAGGCTGGTCTTCAGACCGGTCTCGTTCGGCTCGAAGCACTCCGCGAGGATTTCCCAGCCGAGATCCAGTGCCTTCTCGAGAGGAATGTTTACACTGAGGTCCATCAGCTTCGATTCGAAGAGCTGACCATACTTGAGGAGCTTATCATCCCAGGAGCTCATCGCGAAGCCCATGGACTTCTTCTCCAGACTCTCCTTGTACTGTGCATAGAGCTTGATCATACCATCCATCAGTGCACGGTGGTCGTCACGTGTGCTGCCGTTGACGTTCTGCTTTAGTCTGGACAGGGAACCGAACGGCTCGATGTGTCCATTTCGAAGATAGAAC
This sequence comes from Oribacterium sp. HCP3S3_B9, assembly GCF_052064255.1. Classification (NCBI taxonomy): domain Bacteria; kingdom Bacillati; phylum Bacillota; class Clostridia; order Lachnospirales; family Lachnospiraceae; genus Oribacterium; species Oribacterium sp. HCP3S3_B9. The sequence goes on along the minus strand of NZ_JBQHVY010000010.1, from coordinate 30,895 downwards.
TGACCCTCGGTGATGTAGCCGGTGTTATCTGGTACCGGGTGGGTGACATCATCACCAGGCATCGTGGTTACACCGAGAATCGTGATGGAACCTGCGCCATCGATATCCACGGCCTTCTCGTAACGGGATGCGAGCATACTGTAGAGATCGCCCGGGTAACCTCGGTTCGAAGGTACCTGCTCCATGGTGATCGCGAGCTCCTTCTGTGCATCGCAGTAGCTCGTCATATCCGTGAGAAGTACGAGTACCTTCTTGCCCTCGAGGGCGAACTGCTCTGCGACGGCGAGGGACATATCCGGAACCAGCGTACTCTCTACGGTAGGATCCGCTGCGGTATGAATGAACATGACGGTGTGACTCATCGCGCCGCCCTTTTCGAGGGTGTCACGGAAGGTCAGGTAGTCGTCATACTTGAGGCCCATACCGCCGAGCACGATGACATCAACCTCTGCCTGCAGTGCGATACGCGCAAGCAGCTGGTTATACGGCTCTCCGGAGATGGAGAAGATCGGGAGCTTCTGGCTCTCGACGAGGGTGTTAAACACATCGATCATCGGGATACCGGTACGGATCATGTGCTTCGGAATTACTCGCTTCGCCGGGTTGAAGGATGGTCCGCCGATATCGACCATGTTTTCGGTCAGGGCAGGACCGTTATCTCTCGGTACACCGGCACCATCGAAGATACGGCCGAGCAGATGCTCGGAGAAGGAAACCTGCATCGGTCTGCCGAGGAAACGCACCGGGTCGTTCGTGCTGACACCCTGTGCACCGGCAAATACCTGGAGGGATACGAGATCCTTATCCAGCTTGATTACATTCGCGTAACTGTCACCGACCAGTGCGAGGTCTCCGTTTCGGATGCCCTCTGCACGGACGGTAACGACGTTACCGACGATCGACTCAATTTTTGTATATACTTTTTGCATAAGACCTCCTAAGCGATTGCCTTTGATTTATAGAAATCAGCGATCTTATTCTTCTGTGCTTCAAAAGCGTCTGAATTAAATTCGGTTCCGTGCCAGTCCAGGAACTCCTGTCTCAGCTGGTTAAAGAAGGAACGAATCTCATCCTTGTCCTCGAGGTCGTACTGCTGCATCAGTGCATCGTAAAGAAGATCGAACTCGACACGCTGTCTCTCCGGAGAGTCGGCCGCATCGATCGGATCGAAGGAGTTCTGCTGGAGGTAAACGGCATCGAGAAGCTCACCCTTCTGATAGGTGATGTAATCTTCTGCCGTCGTACCTTCCTCACCGACGACCTTCATCATCTGGTTGATTTCGATACTTCTCTTCAGAATACTGCGGCTCTCTTCTACACGATCCATCGGGATGATGCCGGTATACTTCGACCAGGATTCCGTCGGATTGATCGCCGGGTACTTACGTGCATCGGAACGCTCACGGCTCAGTCCGTGGAAAGCGCCGACGACCTTCAGGGTTGCCTGTGTTACCGGCTCATCGAAGTTACCGCCGGCCGGGGATACCGTACCGCCGATGGTGACTGAACCGATGGAGCCATCCTTCAGACGGACCTTACCGGCACGCTCATAGAAGGCGGCGATGGTGGACTCAAGGTATGCAGGGAAGGCTTCCTCACCCGGAATCTCCTCGAGACGTCCACTCATCTCTCGCATGGCCTGGGCCCAGCGGGAGGTAGAGTCTGCCAGAAGAAGAACATTGAGACCCATCTGACGATAATACTCTGCGAGGGTTACTGCGGTATAGCAGGATGCTTCTCGTGCGGCAACCGGCATCGAAGAGGTATTACAGATGATGATGGTTCTCTCCATCAGGGAACGACCGGTACGCGGATCATCCAGCTCCGGGAATTCCTTCAGGATTTCAACGACCTCACCGGCACGCTCTCCGCAGGCAGCGACGATTACGATATCAGCTTCTCCGTTCTTCGCCTCCATGTGCTGAAGAACGGTCTTGCCTGCGCCGAACGGACCAGGTACGCAGAAGGTACCGCCCTTTGCGATCGGCAGGAAGGTATCGACACAACGAAGCTGCATGATCAGCGGCTCATCCGGACGAAGTCTCTCTGCGTAGCACTTGATCGGCTGCTTGATCGGCTGCGTGATCACCATGCTGAGCTCCTTCTGCTCACCGAGGCTGTTCTCGATGACGCAGATGGTGGCACGTACATTATACGTTCCCTTTTCCTTGATGGACTTTACGGTCCAGTCATCCCCCTTCAGGGTGAACGGAACCATGATATGGTGGGTGAAGATACCCTCCGGAACGGTTCCGATGGTATCACCGGCCACAACGCTGTCCCCTGCCTTTACGCTCGGTGTGAATTCCCAGTCCTTATCCGGGATCGCGTCGAGGTATACACCTCTCTGCAGGAAGAAGCCACACTGCTCTGCAAGCTCCGGAAGCGGGTTCTGAAGTCCATCATAGATCTGTGTCAGAAGTCCCGGACCCAGATCAACACTCATCAGCTCACCGGTAAACTCGACCGGATCACCGACCTTGATGCCATTTGACATCTCATAAATCTGCATACTGGCGATTCCGTTATTGATACGAATGACCTCACCCTTCAGGCGCTTTCCGTCGACGAGGATATAGCCTACCTCGTTCTTACGGACGGCACCGTCGAAGCTTACATTTGCCATGTTACTGTTAATGCCAGTTACATGTCCTGTTATTGTTTCCATAAATGTCTCCCGATATTTCTACTTGTTACAAACTGTAAACGCGCTGCTGCACGACACGGAGCAGGCGGCGGAACTCGGCCTGACCCTTCTCGTGTTCGAAGCTTCTCTGACGTTCGAGCAGCTTCAGCTTCAGCGCATAGCCGAACAGTACATAGTCATCAAACATATGAAGACCTACCAGCTGATCCAGCTGCTGGAATGAGAAATCCAGCATGATCTGCTCTGCCTCCAGAGGATTCTTCGCGGTAAGTGCGGAGCCGACGACCTGTGCCGTCACGTAATCCTTCGTGGAAGGTGCAGGATAGCTCTTTCCGAGCTTCATGCTACGCTGATAATTCAGCTCCTTCGTCATCGCACCGTACACCTGGTTCCACTCCTTTACGAGCGGGCCCTCCGCCGAGTTCAGTGTGAGCTCCGATAAGAGCTTATACGTGCCACGGCTGACGGTGGATTCACATAAATCAAGAAATTCCTGATAGCTGAGTGGCATATCTCCGTCACTCCGGAGTTCCGGCAGGCTCGATATCAGATAATAATAATGCGAAGCCATGAGCAGTACCTCCTATCAGATTTCAAGGTTTCTGAAGTACGGCATCATCATCTCTGCGATCGCATCATCGGTACAGTCGAAGTATCCTGATCCATCCTTGGCTGCCAGACGGAAACCGGCATTGACGCCTCTGGTCGGCTTGATCTCGAGGCCGTTTCGAACCTCGTCGGCGAGCTCTGCCTTCAGCTCATCGGATACAGCAGCGACCTCTGCGCTGTACTGCGCCACATCCTCGCCCGCCAGTGCGGCACGAATCAGCTTACCCAGCGCGGCACCGGGCAGTTCCTTGCGGATATCGTTCTTCAGAAGCTTCTCGTATTCCTTCTGAACCTCCGTCTTAAACGAGAGCATGGCGTCACGCTTTGCCTGCTCTGCACTGACAGCGGCACTTTCCTTCATGACTCCGATTTCCTTTTCTGCGCCTGCTTTCGCAGCAGCAGCTTCTGCCTTTGCATCGGAAATAATTGCGTCTGCTTTTTTACGGGCTTCCGCAATGATAGAGTCAGCTTCAGCGTTTGCTGCATCGACACCCTCTTTGCGAATCGATGTAACCAGATCCTGAATCTGTAATTCCATAGGCCTCCTCCTTGTATGCAATGTTAATATTTTGGTAATCCCAATTCAGATAATTATAATTGTTAAAAATTTATTAGTAAAGATTCTTTATGTGATTTTAATATTTCGGAGATTTCTTCCTTTTTTACTATCTATTTTCGGAAACTATAGTACCTGAACTTCGATAGGATCAACATCTTGTATCTTATCATACAGCATGTCTATTTAATACATACAAAAAAGAGCCTGTGTCATAAAAGACACAGACTCTCTTCTATACATATTTATGCTTCCGGCTTCGTAGCCTCTGTTTCAGCGGCCTTCGGCGTCGGTGCAGTCTCTGCAGCCTTCGGAGCGGTCGGAGCAGCCGGCTTCTTGACCACCGGGCGCTTACCAGTGATGGCACCGGTCGGACACTTCTGGGCACAGATACCGCAGTCCTTACAGTTCTCGTTCATCACTGCAAGATCATTCACGATATGGATACCATCGAACGGACAGTTACGCTCGCACATACCGCAGGCGATACATCCGGTCGCGCAGGCATCCTTGACCGCCTTGCCCTTCAGATGGTTCTGGCAGGCAACGTTATGCTTCTTCTTATACGGAACGAGATCGATGATGTGCTTCGGGCAGGCCTTCATGCAGGCACCACAGGCCACACACTTCTCCTTATCGACGACAGCGACACCGTTTACGATGTGGATCGCATCGAATGCACAGGCCTTCACGCAGGTACCGTAACCACAGCAGCTGAATGCACACTCTTTCTCGGAACCGTTTGGTACGACCGCAAGATCGGAACAGTCTGCGATACCGGAATAGTGGTATGCCTGCTTCGCCTTCGAGCAGTCACCCTGGCAGCGTACGAACGCGACCATCTTGCTGGACTCGTCGATCGGCTCCGCCTTGACACCCATCACCTCAGCGATCTTCTCAGCGACCGCAGCACCACCAACCGGACACTGGGTGACGGCAGCTTCACCGCTTGCGATGGCCTTCGCACAGCCATCACAGCCCGGGAATCCGCAGGCACCGCAGTTGTTACCTGGCAGACAGTCTCTGACCTTCGCTTCACGCTCATCTACTTCAACCTTAAACTTCTCGGAAGCCACGCCCAGGAAGATGCCGATGACTAAACCGACAGCGCCGACCAGGATGGCAGCAACAACGACAAATAATACCATTTTCTCTACCCTCCTATCAGATCAGACCCTGGAATCCGAAGAATGCCATGGACATCAGGCACGCCGTCAGAAGAACGATCGGTGCGCCCTGGAAGGAACGCGGGATGTCCTTGTTATCCTCGAGCACATTCTCACGAACATAAGAAAGGAGGAGAATGGCGAGGGCGAAGCCGATACCGATGCCGAGTGCGTATACGATACACTCGATCATGTTGAAGCCATAGCTTACGTTGTTCAGTGCAACACCGAGTACGGCGCAGTTCGTGGTGATCAGCGGAAGGTAAACACCGAGCGCATCATAGAGGCTCTTCATGTTCTTCTTCATGAACATCTCAACCAGCTGCACGAGTGCGGCGATGAGCAGGATGAAGACGATGGTGTTCAGGAAATCGAGACCATCCTTGATGCCCAGTGCCTTACAGATCGGGGAGCTTGCGCTCATGATGCCCACATAGATCAGGTGGGAAACGATCGATGCCAGTACCGTAACGAAGATAACGGCAGCGCCCATACCTTTGGAAGCGGAGGACTTCTTCGATACACCGAGGAAGGCACAGATTCCGAGGAACTGAGACAGAACGACGTTGGAAACAAGAGAATATTTAATTGCAATTAACAGAAGATCTACCATACTCATGCCTCCTTCACGTCAGCGGCATCTGTGCTCTGGTTATATGCACCGAACACATCGCCGGAGGTTACAAATTCGTTTGACTCCTGTCCGCCGTTGGTTGCAGACGGAAGGCCCAGCTTGTTCTGGATCGCGGTAAGGAAAGCGAGCACCAGGAACGCACCCGGAGCCAGAACCATCATACCGATATGGAAATCATCCGGGATGATCTGGAAGCCGAAGATGGAGCCTGCACCGAGGATCTCACGGAATGCACCGAGCGCAACGAGTGCGAAGGTGAAGCCGAGACCCATTCCGAGTCCATCGAAGAAGGACAGGATCGGCGTATTGAACAGCGCAAAGGACTCTGCACGTCCGAGGATGATACAGTTTACGACGATCAGCGGGATATAGATACCGAGCGCGCTGTAAACATCCGGCGTATAGGCCTGCATGAGGAGCTGTACGACGGTTACGAGCGATGCAACGACGACGATCTCACTCGGAAGACGCATACGACCAGGAATCACCTTACGAATAGCGGAAATGAGCATGTTGGACATGACCAGTACGGCGGTCGTGGAAAGACCCATGCCGATCGCGTTGGTCGCACTCGTGGTGGTTGCCAGCGTAGGACACATACCAAGCATCATGATGAAGGTAGGATTTTCTTTAACGATACCGTTATAAATTCTTTCTACATATTTATTCATCTTCTATCCTCCTTCACTTAAGGATGTAATCCTGAACAAATTCAGTAGCGGCATTGACCGTGTTCGTAACCGCGGTCGAGGTGATGGTCGCACCTGAAATTGCATCGATTTCATCCTCACCGGCACCGCCGCCCTTCTTTACAGAGAGCTTCGTGCCCTTGCCGGCAAACTGCTCATAGAATGCAGGCTCTGTAGCCTTCTGACCGAGACCTGCCGTCTCCGGAAGTGTTTCCGGGAAGGAAATACCGGTTACCTTGAGGTCTGCATCGACACCGACGACGACGATGACACTTCCACCGTAACCAGCGGCTGAGCCCTTGACGATGTAGCCGGTTTCTGCACCGGATGCATCCTTCGCAGCGACGACAGAAATCAGGGAAGCGCCGCCATTATCGGCTGCGATCTTTCCATCGCTCTGTGCGGTGGTGAGGGCATCTGCATAGGTTTCATCATCGTACTCCTCTGCCGGCATAACCTGCTTGTAGGATGCGATGGTGGAAGCCATATTGATCTCATAGATCTTCTGCTTCGTCAGGCCGTAGGCACCACCGAGGCAGCAGCCGGAAATCAGTGTAATCAGTGAAAGGACAAGCGCGTCCTTCATAAATGAATCCTTCTTCATTTCTTAGCGCCCTCCTTTCCGAAAGCCTTCGGTACGGTATGCACATTGATCATCGGCACGAGGATGTTGCAGATGATGATGGCATAGGAAACACCCTCTGCGGAGCCGCCGAAGAGACGGAACAGTCCGGTCAGGATACCAAGCATAATCGCGAAGATGATCTGGCCGAGCGGGGTGATCGGGGATGTAACATAGTCCGTCGCCATGAAGAATGCACCGAAGATCAGTCCACCGGCGCAGAGCTCACAGGCGAGATAGTAAAGGTCGAAGCCGTGACCACCGAAAAGCAACGTGAATACGGCAACGGTTCCGATGTAGATCAGCGGGATCTTCGGAGAAATCACCTTACGGATGATGAGGTAGGCTGCACCGATCAGTACGCAGAGCTTCGAAACCTCACCGATGGTTCCAGGGATACGTCCGAGGAAGGCAGCACCGAGGTCGATCTTTGCAATCGCGTCTGGATTTGTCTTCATGAAGGCAAGCGGGGTTGCACCGGAAAGTGCATCTGCGCCGACACCGGTGAAGCTGGTCATCTTACCTGCGAAGGAAATCAGCAGGAAGCATCTGGCAGCGAGTGCCGGGTTCATGAAGTTCTTACCGAGGCCGCCATAGAGCTGCTTTACGATGATGATGGCAAAGACAGCACCGAGGCATGGAATCCATGCCGGGATATTCGGCGGGCAGTTGAGTGCGAGGATGAGACCTGTAACTGCAGCGGACCAGTCCTTGATGGTGATCGGCAGCTTCATGCACTTCTCATACACAAGCTCGGAAATTACAGCAGCAGCGACCGTCAGGATACATACGAGTGCAGCGTTGAAGCCCCACTGGATGATACCGTACAGGGTCGTCGGAATCAGGGCGATGAAGACATCGCGCATGATTTCCGCAGTCGTTACGTTGTCACGAATATGCGGATTTGAGGAAAGATTTAAAAGCTTACTCATTATTTCTGTACCTCCTCCGCTTTCTTCTCAGCGGCCTTCGCCTCTGCTTCAGCCTTTGCCTTTGCAGCGGCAGCTCTACGCTCCGCACCGACACGGCGCTTCATCTCCTTGAAGCCCTGGGTGAGCGGACGCTTCGCCGGGCATACATATGCGCAGGCACCACACTCGAGACACTCCATGCCCTCGAGCACTGTGAAGCGGGCGGTATCCTTCTTCAGTGCAGCCTTGAACATCATGGTCGGCATGAGGTTCTCCGGGCATGCGGAAACACAGCGACCGCAGCCGATGCAGGCTGTGGTCGGCTCATGGGAAACCTGATCATGTGCGAATGCCAGGATGGAGCTCGAGTTCTTCGCTACCGGGATATCCAGCTTAAAGAGCGGAATACCCATCATCGGTCCACCGCAGACGATCTTCTCCGGTTCGGTCTTGAAGCCACCGGCCTGATCCACGATCTCCTGGTAGTTCATACCGGTCGGCACGCGGAAGTTGCCCGGCTTTGCCATCGCATCACCGGTGACGGTGAGGATTCTCGAAACGAGCGGCTTCGATTCACAAACGGCCTCATAGATGGCGAGCATGGTGGCAGCATTGTCCACGACGCAGCCTGCGTCTGCCGGAAGCATACCGGAGTTGATCTTACGACCCGTGATCGCATAGATCAGCTGGCGCTCACCACCCTGCGGATACTTGGTCTTCAGTGACACAACCTCGATGTTGGACTCGCCCTTTGCGGCTTCCGTCATCGTGCGGACAGCCTCTGGCTTGTTGTCCTCGATACCGATTACGCCCTTCGCGTTCGGGAAAATCGAAAGGATGACCTTGAGGCCGCCGATGATCTTCTCCGGCTCCTCGAGCATGATGCGATAGTCGGAGGTGAGGTAAGGCTCACACTCGGCACCGTTTACGAGGAAATAATCGATCTTATCGATGTTCTTCGGTGCCAGCTTCACGGAGGTAGGGAATCCTGCTCCGCCCAGTCCGACGATACCGGCTTCCTTTACGATATTCACGATCTCGTCACGCGTGAGCTTCGTATAGTCTCTCGCCTGACCGAAACCCTCGATCGCTTCATACTGCTGGTCGTTCTCTACTACAATTGCGTCTACCATGGCTCCGCCGGCCGTCAGCTTCTTCTCGATACTCTTTACAGTACCTGATACAGAGCAGATGACAGGTGCGGAAATAAATCCACCAGCCTCAGCGATCTTCTGTCCGACGAGGACACGATCCCCCTTCGCTACAACCGGCTTCGCCGGTGCACCGATATGCTGAGAAAGCGGATAGACCATGAGTCCCTGTGGCTTCAGCTCGACGATCGCCTGATCCTTGGCGAGATCCTTGCCGTCATAGGGATGGACGCCACCTTTAAAAGTGGTAACACCCATGTTCACATACCTCCTAAAATAAAATCATAGACTGATATATTATATCAAATTCGCGAGGCTCGACAACGAATTTTCTTCGAATGTACGCCTTTTTGTGCATGTTTTTAACAAAAAATTTGTTAAAATAATGACATAATGAACAAAAATTTGTCAATATCTGGAAAAAGTCACCAACTCGGAGTTTTTCTCCGGTCTGGTGACTTTTTCTTAAAGATTTACCGCTGCTTTCTTCTGCATGCGAAGCAGCGGAACTGCACGCATGCGGATTCCGAGCGCTCGGTTCTTGAAATCCGATGGTGAGACGGGACCGTGCTTCGGCTCAGCTCACTCCACGGTGACGGATTTCGCGAGGTTTCTCGGTTTATCGACGTCGAGGCCCTTGGCGACGCTCACATAGTAGGCGAGCAGCTGGAGCGGTACGACGGCGAGGCTGGTCGCGAAGTACGGGTCCGTCGATGGTACGTAGACGGTGAAGTCTGCGGTATCCTCGATGCTGTAGTTTCCATAGCTTGTGAGGCCCATGAGGTAGCCGCCACGGGATTTCACTTCGACCATGTTCGACACGGTCTTTTCGAAGAGCTCCGGCTGGGTCAGGATGCCGACCACCAGGATGCCCTTCTCGATCAGGGAGATGGTGCCGTGCTTCAGCTCACCGGCCGCATAGGCCTCAGAGTGGATATAGCTGATCTCCTTCAGCTTGAGCGAGCCCTCGAGTCCGATCGCATAGTCGATGCCACGGCCGATGAAGAACACGTCCTTCGCATTGGCCTGCTTCGCGGCGAACCACTGGATACGCTCCTTATCGAGCAGGATGCGCTCGATCTTCTCCGGCAGTGTTCCAAGCTCTGTGATGAGCTCCGCATAGCGCGCCTCCTCGAGCTCGCCCCGTACCTTCGCAAATTCGATGGCGAGGGTGTAGCCGGCGATGAGCTGGGTGGAGTATGCCTTCGTCGTAGCGACCGCGATCTCCGGTCCGGCGAGGGTATAGAACACGTTATCCGCCTCGCGTGCGATGGAGGAACCGACGACATTGACGATGCCGAGGGTCCGGATGCCGCGTGCCTTCGCTTCACGAAGTGCGGCCAGCGAATCGGCCGTCTCACCGGACTGGCTGATGATGATTACGAGGCCGTTCGGATCGAGGATCGGGTTTCGGTAACGGAACTCGGACGCGAGCTCGACACGCACCGGGATCCGGGCGAGGCCCTCCATCACGTACTGTGTCACGACACCGACATGGTAGGCAGAGCCACACGCGACGATGTAAATCTGCGAAATCTTCTGGATCTCCTCATCACTGAGGCCGACGGGGGACAGATCGATGTGACCATCCTTTACGACGGAAGTGATCGTATCACGGACAGCCTTCGGCTGCTCATAGATCTCCTTCATCATGAAATGCTCGAAGCCACCCTTTTCGGCGGCCTGCGCATCCATCTTGATCTCGACGAGCTCCTTTTCGACCGGCTCCTGATCGAGATTGAAGAACTCTGCCTTTCCGGCGGTGAGCTTCGCGATCTCGGAATTGTCGATGTAGTACACGTTCTTGCAGTACTTGAGAATCGCCGGTACATCGGAGGCGACATAGGTCTCGCCCTCTTCGACGCCGATGATCATCGGTGCGTCCTTCCGGGCGACGTAGATCTCCCCCGGGCAGTCCATGAACATGAATTCGAGGGCATAGGAGCCGCGGATCCGCATCATTGCCCGTGCGATCGCGTCGATCGGTCCCTGTCCGTACTTTTCATAGTAGTAGTCCACGAGGTTGACGGCGACCTCGGTATCGGTCTGGCTGTAGAACTGATAGCCCTTCTTCAGGAGCTTATCCTTGATTTCCTGGAAGTTTTCGATGATGCCGTTGTGAACCGCGACCACCTTATGATGAAAGCTCATATGCGGGTGGGCGTTGGTCTCGGATGGCTCGCCATGGGTCGCCCAGCGGGTGTGGCCGATGCCGGTGGTGCCCTTCATCGCCTTGCCGTCGTTCGTCTTCTCCATCAGATTCTTCAGGCGTCCCTTTGCCTTCACGACCTCGATCTCGCCCTGCTCGTTCCGCACGGCGATGCCGGCTGAGTCATAGCCTCTGTACTCGAGCTTCGAAAGGCCGTTCAGAAGAATTGGTGCTGCCTGCTGCTGTCCTACATATCCTACAATTCCACACATAAAAAATCTCCTCTCACTGATCAGACGCATGCATCCGACGGGCGTTCTGCACAGGAAAGCAGGGCGGGCATCACCGGGAGGTCTGCCGGGTGTTTCTGCTGCCCGCATAGCATGCAGTGCCGCTGCGGTGGGTACAGAACAGGGGCATGCAGCGTGCATGCCCTGTGGATGTATGGGTGTTGTTCAGTGTGGGGAAACTTCTGTTACGGTGTTGATTCCGCTTTTTCTTTTTCCTCTTACGATCACTACTCCGTGACAGCATCCGCCGAGTCTTTCGATGACTGTCATCCTCGTCGACCTTTACGGTCCTGGCGCTAATGGATCACCGGTCTCCAGACGGAAGGATCCATTTGCCGCAAACTATAGCACAAAATGAGGTCTGCGGCAAGGCGGTGTGCAATCATGCCCGGTGCCCATACCCCGGAGAACGGCAACAGAAACACAGTACTGTTCAGACGTGGCTCGGCGGACAACAGCCGAAAACACAGTACTACGAGACCGGTGAAATCTAAGCCGGGGACCCTAAGCGGCACTAGGCCCTCTGCAATCGCTGAGTTTTCTTCATGAAAACTCAGCGTTGCAGAGGGTGCTAAGGAAAATGTACCAAGTGCCGCTAAGGGGACCCGGCTTGATTTCACACGGTCTCTTCGTATGGCTTCCGGCTGCCGTCCGCCGAGCCACGTCTTGACTTAACTACGCTTGAACAGTAACACCGACCTCGTAGTACTGCGCTTTAGTTATCGGTCCTTCGGTTTTCGTGATCAATGCTTTCTTCAGATGAATTTACTGGTGGAGCAACCTTGTCCGCTATGTTCGGGTTTACTTTTTCAGATTTTCTGGTTTTCCTGCGGCTGCGGATGGCCTTCACGATGCGGTAAATAATGAAAAAGAGGATCGCGAGGACGAGGAGTACCGGGATGCTCGCCAGGAACCAGATGAGGAAGCTGGTGACGGCGTCACCGAGGTCTTCGAGGTTCGATTCGAGGTTTGCCTGTACACGGCTCCAGAAGCCGCTCTTTTCCGAGGCGGTGAGGACGGTGGTTTCGCTGACATCGACCGTGACCGTGGAGTAATCGACCTGGTTATCGTAGCGGCGGAGGTCGGATTCGAAGCTGTCGAGCTGGTAGCGGATCTCCGACAGGCGTTGTTCGATGGCGATGACGGCGTCGACGGATTCGGCCTTCGCCATGAGCTGAAGCAGTCGGTCATATTCTGCCTGGAGGGCCTTCTTCCTAGATTCGGTGTCATGATACTGGAGGGTGATGTCCTGGGTATACTCGTACTTTCTTGTGAGATTGGCTTCTCCCTCAGCGAAGCTCAGGAAGCTGTCGACCTGTGGCTTCGGGATGCGCAGGGTGAAGTAGGCGCTGCGGCGACGGTCGGTATAGGCGTTACCGCTTACATCGCTGGACTCGATGTAGCCGCCAAGTGCGGTCGTCTTACTCTGAATATCCTGTACGAAGGTATCGAAATCGGTAGTCTCGAAGCTGAGGTCGACGTTTCGGATGAGCTTACGGGAATCCGGGATCTTCGTGGTATCGACCGAACCGTCGGCGCCGGTGCTGTCTGTGCCGGTATCGCCGCGTTCCTGCAGCGAAACGCTGTTCATTTTCATATTCGCTGCGCTGTCGTAGTCGGCGACGGCCTCTTCTGCTGAGGCTTCGTTATACATGCCACCGCTGGCAGCTGCCATCGTCTCACTTACATAAGCGCTTTTACTGGCACTGGCACCACAGGCCGTGAGGCCGGAGACCAGCAGAAGGCCGGCAGCAGCGAGCGCCAGCAGGCGCACGCTGGTGTTGTTCAGGCGCTTCCGTTTCATTATGGTGGTATCACTCTTTCTTTTCATGGTCAGCTCCTTTCTGTATGGCCATGTGTTTTTCTTATTTCCAGATCGCTGGATCGATGGCTTCTATGAGGCTTCGGATATCATCTTCCGTGAAGTGCTGGTCTTCAGCTACACAGATGGCGTAGCTGAGGTTCAAGCTGTGATTGCTCCAGGTGGCGACGGAGATCGTATCTCCGTTTCCGCGGATCGTGACGGAGCGACCGCCGCTGGTCAGCGTCTTCTCCTGTGCGTAGCTTGTGTAGTCACCGCTGATGTCTTCGGAGCCACGGCTCTTCCGGATACGGAAGCCCTCCTGCCCGTCGGCATCCTGATAGATAATTTCGAGCATCTCGCCATGCATCGAACGGTAAATACGATGATCAAAATTCTGGTAGCTTTCCGGGAGTTCAATCTGGAGTAGTGCATCGGCTTCTGCCTCTTCCAGTGAATCGAAGTCACTCCATGGGTTCGCCAGCTGCATGCTCTCCTGCGCATCCGAGGAGGCTGCCTCCGGTGTGGCACCGGTTTCCGTCACTGAGGATTTCATCCGCGCACTGCCATCCACTTCCATCGTGCCCTGATCCGCATACGGCGCTGCTTCGGCTGCCATCTCCGGATCACCTTCCGCTGCGGCGACGTCCGGATCTGCGCCGGTTTCCATCCTCGCGGATCTTTCCATCGCAGCTGCGCCTGCAGACTCCTGATCAGCTCCGGTGGCCGCGCTCTCGTCCTCACCATCGATAGCCCTCGCCATATCGCTTCCACCGGTGACGAACGCGACCGGTGCCATCGAGTTGCTGGCTTTTTCTGTCTTCATATATGCTCCGAAGCCGATTACGAGAACCGCAGCGGCCGCGATGATACCCATCGGCTTCCAGCGTTTCTGCGGTTTCATATAGAGGACCTTCGGCTCCGAATGACGATCTTCGTCCGGCATATCTGCTTTCGCTGGCGCCTCCGCTTCCTTCTGTGCGTCCATTTTCGTCTTCTCGACGTCCGCGTGCTTCATCTGCACAAGCGTCGCCGTCTCCACAGCCCCTTCCGAAGCCGCGCTATGTTCTGTATTTTCCGGGGCAGCCTCCGCGATATAGCGATCCTCGATCTCTGTCATCGCGTGCAGGAGCTGCCGCGCCTTTTCTTCTCTCGTCAACATGAGATGCCTTCCTTTTCTAACTCAGTCATGAGCTGTGCGCGCATGCGGCTCAGGGTCATCTTGACCTTACTTTCCGTAAAGCCATAGTCACCGGCGATTTCCTTGATTTCCGAAAGGTACCAGTAGCGGCGGACGAAAAGCTTCCTGTTTTCCGGCTTCTGGTGTTCCAGAAAGCGGTTGATACATTCGGTCAATGTCAACTGTTCCGGAAGCTGATCCGGCTGTCCCGCCCGGGTATCTGCCACGCACTCTGTGAGCTCATCGAGCGCCGCTGCGGGTTCACCCCGGCCACGCTTCTCCGCATGGGTATGCTCCCAGCGATTCAGTGCCAGATTCCGGGTGATCTTTCCGAGGAAGGTCCGGAGCATGGCCGGACGCTTCGGTGGAATCGCACCCCAGGCCCGGAGCCAGGTATCGTTTACACACTCCTCACTGTCCTCGTGACTGTAGAGTATGTTCATCGCGACCGTATGGCAGTACTTTCCGTATTTCTCATTCGTTGCGCTGATCGCGCTTTCCGACCTCGCGAAGTAGAGGTCGAGGATATCCTGATCGTTCATGTTGTGCCCTCTGTTTCTGTCCTTTCACCTATATACACCGGGTACATAGAGTGGCGTCACATACATTTCATAAAAATATACTGAATTTTTTCATCTTTCCATGGGTGGTGTCCCCGGAGCGTTCATGATCCACCGGATCACGGTTCTTTCCCAAGTGGCATTTCTTATATGCATACTTTTTATATTCATTTTACCCGATACCATCTGATCAGGCATCTGAAATCATCCTCGGAATTCTTACGAAAGTATGAAAAAAGCCGCCGGGAAAACCTCCCGACGACTTTTCATCATCACTCATGTACATTTATGCGCTGTAACGGTTGAGATAGCCGGCAGCACCGGATACCTTACCAGCTGCAGCATCATGTGCCTTCTGCACAGATCCACCCTCTGTACTTGCAGCATCGGCTGCAGTGCTTTCTGTCGCGACAGCCACGGTAGCATCCGCACTGTAGCGGTTCAGGTAGCCGGCGGCACCCTCTACCTTACCAGCCGCAGCGTCATGCGCCTTCTGTACGGAATCAGCAGTACCCTCCGTTTCGGACTCTGCCGCGCTGGCTTCACTCTCTGACTCCGCAGCTTCGGTCTCTGCGCCCGCTTCGCCGGCATAACCGAAGGTAGCCGGATCGACATCCGCATCCGCGATCGCCTGTGCTACTGCGTTCTTAATCGCTGTAGACGTGATAGTCGCACCGGAAACCGCATCCACATTCAGACTGTTCTCCGCGACGATAGTACCTGGCAGTGCATCGATCGCCTTCGTTCCGATATCCGGCGTCTCATTCGCCTCGGTCACGGTCACACGGTAAATCTTTTCCGGAGAGAACGCGACCTCAACCTTTACCGGTCCGTCCATACCCTGTGCACTTCCGTTTGCGATGATCGAACCCTCCGGAATCGCGTTCGCATTTCTGGACTGCATACCCGTTGCGATCGCAACGATGATACCTGCACCGATAACCACCAGTGAAACCATATTTGTATTCTTCTTCATTTCCTATTTCCCCTCATCCGTGCCGATTAACCCTAGTGGCACTTTTGTCAAACCATTCATACATTATAACACAGGTAGTTAACAGCAACAAGCAGAGATGCTTTTCAATACTTTCTATAATGACGCAAAAAGCGCCCCTTACGGGACGCTTCCAGCGGATAAAACATCTGTCTTATGTTATATATGTCAAACGGGGAACCGCCCCGATATGACCGTGCTTACTCGACATCCTGAATGTCCTCATAGTCTTCCTCGCCGGTACGTACCTTGACGGCACGCATCACATTGTAAACGAAGATTAGGTATAGCAAAAGGGCGTCTGGAAAAACCAGACGCCCTTGCCCATGAATGGTATTATAGTTATGGCTCCGCACGAAGTCTACTGCCATTTAGTTATATCTAAAATGAAATAAGGGAGCCCGGCGGGGTGGCAACAGATGCCATACGTAGAAGCCGTGTGAAATCAAGCCGGGTTCCCTTAGCGGCACTTGGTGTTATCTCTCCTTGGAACCCTCTGCAACGCTGAGTTTTCCTCAAGAAAACTCAGTGATTGCAGAGGGCCTAGTGCCGCTTAGGGGTCCCGGCTTAGATTTCACCGGTCTCGGAGTACTGTGCATCCGTTGCCACCCCGCCGTGGTCCTTCACCACAACATAAAGAGCGTCCCTTTCGGGACGCTCTCTGATCGCCATACAGGCATCGTATCAGTTAAAGTACTCCTTCGCTGCACGGAAGAGACCCATATCATAGTTACCAGGTACGTTCTTATACAGTCCGCTGCCCCAGCGCTCTGCGTGACCCATCTTACCGAGGACACGACCATCCGGCGAGGTGATACCCTCGACCGCATAGTAGGAGCCGTTCGGGTTGTACTGGATATCCATGGTCGGATGACCCTCGAGATCCACGTACTGGGTTGCGATCTGACCGTTCTCGACGAGCTGCTGGAAAAGCGCCGGCTCACAGAGGAAGCGGCCCTCGCCGTGAGAGATCGGTACGCTGTAGATGTCGCCCGGCTCCGTGTCAGCAAGCCACGGAGACATGTTCGAAGCGACACGGATGTTGACGATCTTCGACTGGTGGCGTCCGATCGTGTTGAAGGTCAGGGTCGGACAGTGCTCATCGGTATCACGGATCTCACCATACGGTACGAGACCGAGCTTGATGAGGGCCTGGAAGCCGTTGCAGATACCGAGCATGAGACCATCCCGCTTGTTCAGCATATCCATGGTTGCGTTCTTCACTGCCTCATTTCGGAAGAAGGAGGTGATGAACTTCGCAGAGCCGTCCGGCTCGTCACCACCGGAGAAACCACCTGGGATGAAGATCATCTGGGACTCGGCGATCCGCTTCGCAACCTGCTCGACGGAATCACTGATGTCCTGCTTCGTCATATTGCGTACGACGATGATCTCAGGATCGAGTCCTGCGTCGGCGCAGGCCTTCGCAGAATCATACTCACAGTTGTTGCCCGGGAAGACCGGAATCAGGACGTGCGGCTTCTCCACCTGGATGGCCGGAGCGACCCACTCCTTCTCGGTATAATCCGGAATCGTCACATCTGCTGCACTCTCCTCACTGTCCTTCTCGAGGTTCATATTGCAGGTGAAGACCTTCTCAAGCTTATCCTCGTAAGATGCCTCGAGATCACTGAGCTTCAGGGTCTCGTCGTTGTAACGGATCTCTGCATTGTCCGTGGTGACACCGAGGTCTGCCACGATGATGTTCGCTGCCTTCACAGCCGGATCATTATAGATCGCGTCACGGTCTGCTGCGTCACGGAGCTCCAGCAGGAAGCTGCCGTACTGATAGCCGAAGATGTCCTCGACACTCAGGCTCGGTGCGAAATCAAAGCCGATGTCGTTACCCATGCACTGCTTCAGTACCGCCTCGGCGGCACCACCGTAGGTCGGGGTGTAGATGGACGCGAGCTTACCGTCGAGCACGAGCTGATGTACGTACGCGAACAGGGCGAGGAGGGACTCCTTCACCGGAAGCTCATCACGGTACTGCGGCTTCAGCCAGAGCACCGGATGACCGGCTGCCTTGTACTCCGGGCTCACGATGTTCTTCGCATCCTCTGTGGTGATGGCGAAGGAAACGAGCGTAGGCGGAACATCGAGCTTCTCGAAGGTTCCAGACATGGAGTCCTTACCACCGATTGCAGCGATACCGAGGTCGAGTTGTGCGTTAAATGCACCGAGCAGTGCCTCGAGTGGCTGTCCCCAGCGCTCCGGCGTACGACCCGGCTTACCGAAGTACTCCTGGAAGGTGAGGTAGGTATCCTCGAAGCCTGCGCCGGTTGCAATCAGCTTCGCCGCAGACTCAACGACGGCGAGGTACGCACCCTTGTAGCAGTTCTTCTCAGTGATAAACGGGTTATATCCATAGGCCATGACGGATGTGTCATCGGTATGACCCTTTTCAATGGAGATCTTCGCCGCCATCGCCTGTACCGGTGTACGCTGATTCTTACCGCCGAACGGCATCAGCACGGTACCTGCACCGATGGTGGAGTCGAAGCGCTCGCTGAGACCACGCTTGCTGACCACGTTGAGATCCTCGGCCAGTGCCTCATAGTTCTCGGCGAAGCTGCCCCTCACCTCACGGGCAATGTGCTCGCCCGCCGCAGTCGTCACGCTGATGTGCTTCTCGGCACCGTTACTGTTCAGGAAGTCTCTCGAAAGATCGATGACATTCTTTCCGTTCCAGTGGGCGACGAGACGATTGGTGTCGGTGACGTCTGCCACGTGGGTCGCCTCGAGGTTCTCCTCATGTGCGAGCGCAAGGAAGCGCTCCATATCCTCCGGCGCGACCACGACCGCCATACGCTCCTGCGACTCGGAGATCGCAAGCTCTGTGCCATCGAGACCGGCATACTTCTTCGGAACCTTATCGAGGTTGATGTCGAGACCATCCGCGAGCTCACCAATCGCGACGGATACACCGCCAGCACCGAAGTCGTTGCAGCGCTTGATCAGCTTACTTGCCTCCGGATTACGGAAGAGACGCTGCAGCTTACGCTCCTCAGGTGCATTACCCTTCTGCACCTCTGCGCCGTCCTTCTCGAGGGATTCCACATTGTGCGACTTGGAGGATCCGGTAGCGCCACCGATACCATCACGGCCGGTACGACCGCCGAGGAGGATGACGACATCACCCGGTGCCGGAACCTCACGGCGTACGTTCTCTGCCGGTGCGGCTGCGACGACGGCACCGATCTCCATACGCTTAGCGACATAGCCCGGATGATAGATCTCATCGACGAGACCGGTCGCGAGGCCGATCTGGTTACCATAGCTGGAGTAACCGTTGGCCGCGGTCGTCACGAGCTTACGCTGTGGCAGCTTGCCTTTCATGGTCTCCTGTACCGGTACGGTCGGATCGCCGGCACCGGTGACACGCATCGCCTGATATACATAGCTTCTGCCGGACAGCGGATCACGGATCGCGCCACCGATACAGGTGGCCGCACCACCGAACGGCTCGATCTCGGTCGGGTGGTTATGGGTCTCGTTCTTAAAGAGCAGGAGCCAGTCCTGATCCTCGCCATCGACATTGACCTTGATCTTTACGGTGCAGGCATTGATCTCCTCCGACTCATCGAGCTTCTGGAGCTTTCCTTCCTTCTTCAGAACTTTCGCAGCGAGGGTACCGATATCCATGAGGTTGATCGGCTTCGTGCGGTTCAGCTCCTTGCGGGCTGCGATGTAACGATCCCATGCCTTCTGGAGCGCCGGATCAGCGAAATCGACATGGTCGATCGTGGTCAGGAAGGTGGTATGACGGCAGTGATCGGACCAGTAGGTATCGATCATGCGGATCTCCGTGATGCTCGGGTCACGATGCTCGGACTTGAAGTAATCACGGCAGAACTCGAGATCGTCGAGGTCCATCGCGAGGCCCTTCTCCTGACGGAAGGCATCGAGCTCCTCGTTCGGTGCATCGATGAAGCCCGTGAGGGTCTCGACCTCGGTCGGGATGTCATACTTTACATCCAGGGTCGCATAGGTGTCGAGGGAAGCCTCTCTCGACTCTACCGGGTTGATGACATACTTCTTGATTTCTGCGATCTCATCCGCGCTGAGCTCTCCGTAGAGGAGGTACACCTTCGCGGAACGTACCTTCGGGCGCTCACCCTGGGTGAGGATCTGGATACACTGTGCGGCAGAGTCTGCGCGCTGGTCGAACTGACCCGGCAGGAACTCGACGGCAAACACATACGCACCGTCCTGCTTCGGAAGCTCAGTCGATACATCATCGAGCTGCGGCTCGCTGAGGACGAGCTGTACAGCCTTATCAAAGGTCTCCTGGTCCAGTCCCTCGACGTCGTAACGGTTCAGAAGCCGTACGTCCGTGAGGTTCTTGATCAGAAGGATGTGACGGATATCATGGCGGAGTCCCTGTGCCTCGTGGCGGAGACCCTGCTTCTTCTCAACATAAATTCTATTTACCATGGATCGTAATCCTCCTTAACTCAGTGCCTTCAGTGCACGCTGTCCGATGTCCTTCCGCATGTGCATCTTTTCGAAGCTGACCTTCGCTGCACTTGCATACGCCTTATCGATGGCCTCCTTCAGGGTCGGTGCGGTCTCAACGACGCCGAGCACACGACCGCCGTGGGTATAGAGCTTTCCATCGCGGAGGTCTGCACCTGCGACGTAGACATGATCCACCTGATCGACACCCGTGATCTCGAAGCCGGACTCGTACGCCACCGGATATCCGCCGGATGCCTCGATGATACAGCAGGCGGATTCATCCTTCCACTTCACTTCGACATCCGCGAGTCTGCCCTCGGTGACGGCCTGCATGATGGTCAGCAGGTCAGAATCCAGCAGCGGCAGTACGACCTGCGCCTCCGGATCGCCGAAACGGCAGTTGTACTCGATAACCTTCGGGCCATCCTTCGTCAGCATGAGACCGAAGTAGAGGCAGCCCTTGAAGGTGCGGCCCTCACTCTTCATCGCTTCGATGGTCGGCTTGAAGATGGTCTCCATGCAGACAGCGGCGATCTCCTTCGTGTAGTACGGGTTCGGTGCGATGGTGCCCATACCGCCGGTATTGAGGCCCTCATCGTTGTCATTGGCACGCTTGTGATCCATGGAGCTGATCATCGGCACGACGACGTTACCGTCGGTAAAGCTGAGGACGGAGACCTCCGGACCCTCGAGGTACTCCTCGATGACGATCTGGTCGCCGGAGTGGCCGAACTTGTGCTCTGCCATGATGGTCTTGATGCCTTCGATCGCCTCTTCACGGGTCATCGCGATGATGACACCCTTTCCGAGTGCGAGTCCGTCCGCCTTGATGACGGTCGGGATCGGGCAGGTCTCGACATATGCTTCTGCAGCATGAATATCGGTGAATACCTCATAGCCCGCGGTCGGGATGTGGTACTTCTTCATCAGGTTCTTCGAGAATACCTTCGAGCCCTCGATGATCGCTGCCTTGCCCTCCGGTCCGAAGGCCGGGATGCCGGCTGCCTCGAGTGCATCGACCATGCCCGCAACGAGCGGATCATCCGGTGCGACGACCACATAATCCAGCTTCTGTTCGACGGCGAACTTTACGACGCCCTCGACATCGGTTGCCTTGATCTCTGGTACGCACTCGGCGTCTCTTGCGATACCGCCGTTGCCAGGGATCGCATAGAGCTTCTCGACCGAAGGATTCTTCTTGATTGCTTTGATGATGGCATGCTCACGTCCGCCACCACCTACGACGCCAATTCTCATCGTTTATGCCTCCTGTTCACGCTTCTGTTCACGGATTTCCTTACTCATCAGCTCGGCTGCGGCCGGCAGAAGCTTCCACTCCGCCTGCTCCATCACGCGCTTCTGAAGGATCTCGGGCGTATCGCCTTCCTCGATCGCGACGGCCTTCTGGAGAAGGATACGTCCGCCATCCGGAATTTCGTTTACGAGATGTACGGTTGCACCGGTCACCTTCACACCGTAGGCGAGTGCGGCCTCATGCGGGCGAAGCCCGTACATGCCCTTGCCGCAGAAGCTCGGGATCAGGGACGGATGGATGTTGATGATGCGATCCGCATACGCATGGATGAAATCCGGGCCCAGGATCGTCAGATAGCCGGCCAGGATGACGAGGTCGATGCTGTGGGACTGTAAGGTTTCGATCAGCTTCGGCTCATCCTTATGCACGACGGTATGCTCGATGCCGGCCTTCTCTGCACGTTCCAGTGCATAGATCCCCTCACGGGAGCCGACGACGAGGACGATCTCGCCATCCGGGATCTCACCACGATGCTGTGCATCGATCAGCGCCTGGAGGTTGGTACCACCGCCGCTGACCAGCACGGCAATTCTAGTTTTATTCTTCATTTGTATATATCCCTCTCAATCTACAAGGAGACAATGCCATTATATGCGCCTTCGGGTGCACCCCATGTGATTAATGGTGGAAGAGACGCATGCCGGTGAAGCACAGCACCATACCGTACTTATCCGCGGTCTCGATGACATTGTCATCACGGATGGATCCGCCCGGCTCTGCGATGTAGCTGACACCGGACTTCCGTGCACGCTCGACATTGTCACCGAACGGGAAGAACGCGTCGGAGCCGAGGGCCGTTCCGGTGAGTGTAGCGAGATACGCCTTCTGCTCTGCTCTCGTAAATGGAGCCGGCTGCTCGGTGAAGTACTGCTGCCATGCGCCATCCTTCAGGACATCCTCGCACTCCTCGGAGAGGTATACGTCGATGACATTGTCCCGATCGGCACGACGGAGGCCCTCCTTGAACGGAAGGTTCAGGACGCGGTCGGTCTGACGAAGGTGCCAGTGATCCGCCTTATCACCTGCGAGACGTGTGCAGTGCACTCTGGACTGCTGTCCGGCACCGACACCGATGGCCTGACCATCCTCTGCATACGCTACGGAGTTGGACTGCGTGTACTTGATGGTGATGAGGGCGATGGTCATGTTGAGACGCGCCTCCTCGGTGAGCTCCTTGTTCGCACTCACGATGTTTGCGAAGGCCTCCTCGGTCACCTTGTACTCGTTGCGGCCCTGCTCGAAGGTCACACCGAATACCTGCTTGTGCTCGACCGGATCCGGGCGGTAGCTCGGGTCGATCTTGATGATATTGTAGTTTCCCTTCTTCTTCGTCTTCAGGATCTCGAGCGCTTCCTCCGTGTAGCCTGGGGCAATGACGCCATCCGACACTTCGCGGTGGATGATGCGTGCGGTCGTCGCATCACAGGTATCCGACAGGGCGATGAAGTCACCGTAAGAAGACATACGATCGACACCACGTGCTCTCGCATACGCACAGGCCAGCGGAGACTCGTCGAGTCCTTCGATATCGTCTACGAAGCAGGCCTTCTTCAGCTTGTCGGAAAGCTTCCGTCCGATCGCGGCACCGGAAGGAGAAACGTGCTTGAAGGATGCGGCGGCGACCATGCCGGTGGCTTCCTTGAGATCGGAAACCAGCTGCCAGCTGTTCAGTGCGTCGAGGAAGTTGATATAGCCAGGACGGCCATTCAGAATCTCGATCGGAAGATCAGAGCCGTCGTGCATGTAGATCTTCGCCGGCTTCTGATTCGGGTTCATACCATACTTTAATTCAAACTCTTTCATCTCTGCCCTCTCCTCTTATGCGTTCACCTTTGTGAACTTGTTAATCATTCTGTTTGTTACGCTACCGTCTACGACATTGATATAGCGTACGTACATGGAAATCTTATTATCCTCGTTCAGGCTGTTCCAGATCGCCTCTGCGAACTCCTCCGCGCTGTTCGGGATCGCGACACGCTCCGGCTCTCCCTCGAAGGTCGGAATCGGATTACCGTTCTGTTTGTAGGTATGGATGAAGTGGCCAAGACCATTCTGCAGCTTGTAGCTGTAGGTATAGCGTGCACAGTCGGTGCCCTCTGCATCCTGGGACTTGAGAATCGACATCTTATAGCGGTCGGAATCATCGAGCATCACGAGGCCGCTGATACGCGGTGTCCAGTTCGGACCATCCGGCTCGAATTCACGTGTTTCGAGGGCTTCCTCGAAGGTGTTGCCCTCCTTCAGGAAATCATAGATGGTATCCGTCTGATCGCCGTTGGTCACGATCAGATTATCACCGATCTTACGGATCGGGCTGTAGATGATGAGGCTCGGGTCCTCGACCTTGCTGGCGTCTGCCGGGTAGATGGTGACGGTGTCACCATCCTCGATAAATAAGCGGTTTCTGGAGTTTGCGCTACGCCCCATGATGAAGTAAGCGATGGCGATGGACTGTCCATCCGCGGACTTGCCGATCACGATGCCACGGCCAGGGTACTCGTTGTTTTTCAGCAGCTCTGGAAGCTGTGCTACATCATATGTTGCCATGTTTTTACTCTCCTTACTCTAAAACGACCTTATCGTCGGACGCGATGATCTCACCGAGGTGGTATGCCTCGACACCATTTGCACGAAGTACCTCGAGTGCTGCCGCCTCATCCTCCTTCGCTACGACAACGCTCATGCCGACACCCATGTTGTAGGTATTGAACATATCGTGTGTGGATACATCGCCGGTCTTCTGAATCAGCTTGAAGATCGGAAGCACGCGTACGTCATCCATACGGATCTTTGCACCGAGGCCATCCGGGATGGATCTCGGGATATTCTCATAGAAACCACCGCCGGTGATGTGGCTGATGGCCTTCACAGTCACCTTCTCAAGCAGCTGGAGCACCGGCTTTACATAGATGACGGTCGGTGTCAGCAGGGTCTCACCGAGGGACTGACCACCGAGCTCCTCGAGCGGCTTACGAAGCTCCTCCTTCGTGATATGGTCGATGTCGAAGACCTTACGTACCAGTGAGAAACCGTTGGAGTGCACACCGGAGCTTGGAAGTGCGATTACGACATCACCTGCCTTCATGGAGTTGTTGTCGATGACCTTCTCCTTATCCACGATGCCGACAGAGAAACCGGCCAGATCGAACTCATCCTCCGGATAGAAGCCCGGCATCTCTGCCGTCTCACCACCGATCAGCGCACTGTCACTCTGAACACAGCCCTCGGCTACGCCCTTTACGATGTCGGCGATCTTCTCCGGCACGTTCTTGCCGCAGGCGATGTAATCGAGGAAGAACAGTGGCTTCGCACCACAGCAGATGACATCGTTTACACACATCGCAACGCAGTCGATGCCGACGGTGTCATACTTCTCCATCAGGAAGGAGATCTTCAGCTTCGTGCCGACACCGTCGGTACCGGACACGAGAATCGGGTGCTTGTAGCCCTCCGGAAGCTCGAACAGACCGCCGAAGCCGCCGAGACCGGATGCGACACCTTCGGTCATGGTTCTCGCAACGTACTGCTTCATCAGCTCTACGGACTTGTAGCCGGCCGTGATATCAACACCTGCCTCCTTGTATGCCTCACTGTAGCTCTTTGTATTCATATCTAAACTCCTTTATCGTTTGATCGTCATGATACTTCGAATTACATTTTATCGTGAAATGTCATGATATTATTTCATTCGGATAGCTTATATGGATATTTCGTGTGGATACGTTTATTCCATGCGTCTCTTCCATGCCTCACGTGGCTTATGCATTGGCCTCGCTGTTCGGATTCCACTTCTTGTTCGGGTCATCCGTGTGTGCATCTCTCCAGGCCTTTGGAATCTTCTCTTCGAAACGATTCTTCTCGCTGACGCTTGGCAGCTCCGTTGAATACTGACCATTGAAGCACGCGGCACAGTAGCCTGCATTCGGATCATTCTTCGCGATACGGAGCACATTCTCCACACTGAGGTATCCGAGCGAATCAACCCCGATGATCTTCGCAATCTCATCGACGGTATGGTGGCAGGCGATCAGATTGTCCTGACTGTCGATATCGGTTCCATAGTAGCAAGGGTACAGAAATGGCGGTGCGGTTATACGCATGTGGATTTCCTTCGCGCCGGCCTCCCGCACGAGCTTGACGAGACGTGCGCTGGTGGTTCCACGTACGATAGAGTCATCGATCAGGACGACACGCTTGCCCTCGATTTCGGAGCGGATCGTGTTCAGCTTGATCTTGACGAGATTCTCACGCTCCGTCTGTCCTGGTGCGATGAAGGTTCGTCCGATGTACTTATTCTTGATGAGACCGATACCATACGGGATACCGGACTTCCGGCTGTAGCCGACCGCGGCATCGAGGCCGGAGTCAGGAACGCCGATCACGACGTCTGCATCGACCGGATGCTCCTCTGCGAGGAACTCACCGGCACGCATTCTGGCATCGTGTACAGATGCACCATCGATGATGGAATCCGGACGTGCGAAATAGATATACTCGAAAACGCAGGTAGACGGTTTCACCGTCTTGCAGTGATCCTTGATGGAGCGGAGACCATTCTGGTCCATGACCATGATCTCACCCGGCTCGAGGTCACGCACCAGCTTCGCACCGACTGCATCGAGTGCACAGGACTCACTGGCAAATACGACGGAACCGTCCTCGGTTTCACCATAGCAGAGCGGACGGAAGCCATGCGGATCACGTACGGCGATCAGCTTCGACGGCGACATGATGACCAGAGAGAAGGCACCGTGCAGCTTCTCTACAGAATTGGTCACCGCCTCTTCGATCGACTTCGTCTTCAGACGCTCACGCGTGATGACATACGAGATCGCCTCGGTATCCGTAGTGGACTGGAAGATACAGCCCTCCAGCTCGAGGTTACGGCGAAGCTCTGTGGAATTGACCAGATTTCCGTTATGACAGAGTGCCATACGGCCCTTCACATGATTTACGACGATCGGCTGCGCATTGATACGGTTTGTGATGCCGGAGGTGGAGTAACGCACGTGACCGCAGGACATCTGTCCGTCGCCCAGACGGTCGAGCTGTTCCTTCGTCATCGCCTCGCTGACGAGACCGAGCTCACGATAGAAACGGAAGACACCCTCGTCGTTTACGACGATACCGGCCGATTCCTGGCCACGGTGCTGTAACGCAAACAGCCCATAGTAGGTCAGTCTTGCAAGTGGCTTGGTTGTCTTCGAGTACATGCCAAATACGCCACACTCGTCATTAATTTTTCCCATAGATTCCCCTTTAGATGTATAGAAATATAATTGCGCCTGCGATGGTCATGAAATAAAGTACGTTTATGTGCATGCCTCCGATACTGCCGGCGCGTAATCGTTACTATGTGTGATTTCGCCCCTACCGATCGCTCAGCTGTTAAACTGCGCCTCGATGGCGGCATTCTTCTCCAGGATCGTCTGATGATTCTTATCACGCTCATCCTGAAGCTTCTGTGCGAGTGCGGCATCTTCGATCGCCAGCATCTCGATGGCGAGCAGTGCTGCGTTCTTTGCGGTATTGACGCCGACCGTGGCAACCGGAATTCCAGGTGGCATCATGATCGTGGAAAGAAGTGCATCCATGCCCTCAAGTACCTTCGATGAACATGGGATACCGATCACCGGAAGTGTGGTATTCGCTGCGATGGCACCTGCGAGGTGCGCAGCCATGCCGGCAGCGGCGATGATGACACCGAAGCCGTTTTCACGTGCGGATTTCGAGAACTGTGCAGCCTCCTCCGGTGTTCTGTGGGCACTGTATACATGAACTTCAAAAGGTACTCCGTACTCCTTCAGGACACTGATGCCTTTTTCAACTACTGGAAGATCTGAATCACTTCCCATGATGATCGCAACTTTTTTCATGCAAACTCCTTTCCTGATCCGTGGAAGCACCGCTTCCGATATCACTCTGAATACGTACGCCCGGAGGGCATCACAGAGAACTCATGCCAGAAGCGTGAGCCTGTAATCAACAACAAAAAGAGAGAACAGCGCAGGCTGTTCCCCCCTCTATTATTTTACGGTATTCGAATAGATGTCGTTATTAATTTCGCAGCTTACACTAAGCCCGATAAATCCGGCCTGTCCTGAGAATCCGAGTGCACACATCGCTAAAAGGTGATTCGTATGTCTGTTTCCAGCCATGTGCTTCATCCCCAAATCCTTTCGCCCGAGAAACTTGTGAACAACGACAACAAAATTATATTAGATGCCGTCTGCTCCGTCAAGCTGTCACTTTGCCATTTTAAGAAGGATTTCGTTTGAACGGCTTATGAACTTTGTCATCTCGTCTGCACTCAGCGGGGACTGCTGCAGCTTCGCAAGATCGTAGAGCTGCTCGGAGATCATGTCGACGGTCTCCTTCGCTGCTTCATCCGTACGATGCTCGATCAGATACTGTACCAGCGGATGTTCGGTATTGAGAATCAGTGTCTCATCGACCGGCATATCGCTCATCGGCATACCACTCATCGCATACATCTTCATCATGTCATTCATACGACGGCTCTCCTCGGAGATGGAAAGCATCGCCGCGATGGAGGACTGTGTCAGCTTCTGAAGCTTTACCGTCAGCTTATCCTTCTTCGATGCGGCACGGATCTCGGTTTCCAGATCCTTCTGCTGCTCGTCGAGGGTCTTCTGCTCATCCGCACTTACCGCTGCCTTGAACTCCTCACTGAGATCAGCATCGATTCTGCGGAAGTGAACGCCCTGGTTCTTCGCTTCGAGCTCAGAGATGAACGGCTGGTCGATGCGCTCCGGCAGGATGACGGCATCCTTACCTGCATTCTTAAACATCGCGATGTACTGACTCTGCTGAACAGGGTCGGTGACATAGTAGATGACCTTGTTCTTTTCAGGCTTGTCACTGTTCTCCGCGGTCTTCGCTGTATCTCCCGTGGAAGCAGCCGTCTCGTCCGCTGCGCTGTTCTCAGCACCGGCCTTTTCTGTGGCTTCGTCGACGTCACTCTTCTCGACTTCGAGGCACTCCGGCAGGGCGAGGAACTTACCGTTGATGTCCTTGAAGAGGATGTAATCGGTCATCTTCTTACAGAACTTATCG
Source organism: Oribacterium sp. HCP3S3_B9 (assembly GCF_052064255.1). Lineage (NCBI taxonomy): Bacteria > Bacillati > Bacillota > Clostridia > Lachnospirales > Lachnospiraceae > Oribacterium > Oribacterium sp. HCP3S3_B9. The sequence continues at coordinate 2,083 of NZ_JBQHVY010000010.1, read as the reverse complement.
TCGCGGAGGCAGCCGTACTTGATGAATGGTGCGATATCGTCCCAGTACTTCTCATAGTTCTCACGATCGGTCTTGCAGAGGCCGGACAGCTTATCGGCGACCTTCTTTGTGATGTAATCCTGAATCTTCTTTACGAAGCCGTCGTTCTGGAGCTGGGATCTCGATACGTTCAGCGGCAGATCCGGACAGTCGATGACGCCCTTCAGGAGCATCAGATACTCCGGGATGACTTCCTTGATGTTGTCTGCGACGAAGACCTGGTTGTTATAGAGCTTGATGGTACCCTCGGCAGACTCATACTCCATGTTGATCTTCGGGAAGTAGAGGATGCCCTTCAGGTTGTACGGGTAATCCATGTTCAGATGGATCCAGAACAGCGGCTCCTTATAGTCGCGGAATACCTTATGATAGAAGTCGATATACTCTTCCTTCGTGCACTCGGATGGCGTCTTCCCCCAGAGCGGATGTGTATCGTTCAGGAGCTGCGGACGCTTCTCGATCTTCAGCTTCGTCGGTGTCTTCGTCTCCTTGCCATCAGCATCCTTCTCGACCTTCTCAGGGATCTCCTCTACGACGACATCACCGTCCTTCTTCTGATCCGCCTGGATCGTCTCAGTGTCCTTCGGAAGCTTCGTGATATAGACCTCGACCGGCATGAAGGAGCAGTACTTCTCGATGATCTCACGCATCTCCCACTCGTTATCGTACTTGAGACAATCGTCGTTCAGATGGAGGGTGATGGTGGTACCGACGGTTTTCTTGTCGCCATCGGTCATCTCATATTCCGTACCACCGTTGCAGGTCCAGTGAATCGCTGTCGCATCCTGCTTATAGGACAGAGTGTCGATGTCGACCTGATCTGCAACCATGAAGACACTGTAGAAGCCGAGGCCGAAGTGTCCGATGATCTGATCATCGTTGGCCTTATCCTTATACTTGTTGATGAAGTCCGTCGCACCGGAGAAGGCGATCTGATTGATATACTTCTCGACCTCCTCTGCGGTCATACCGATACCGTTATCCTGGAAGGTGATGGTCTTATGCTCGGAATCGACGATCACATCGACTCTGCCCTTATAGTCTGCAGGCTTCGTCCACTCGCCGATGAGGCTCAGCTTCTCCAGCTTCGTGATCGCATCACATGCGTTGGAGATCTCCTCACGTACGAAGATATCCTGATCGGAATACATCCACTTCTTGATAATCGGGAATATGTTTTCAGAATTGATCGAAAGTGTACCCTTCTGTGCCATAACATTTACCTCTTATACTATGTAGATTTCATCTCGTATCGTCCTTCTTCGTGCCGGACAGACGCATACTGTCCATTGAAGGCGGATACAGATGATTCATTTTATTCACAACGAAAAGAAGTATAGCACCGATGTTAGCACTCTACAAGCTGTACTGCTAATAATTCATAGATAATTCATAATTAGTGTATCAGATCAGCCAAGGGGACCCGGAGAGGCTGATCTGATACACTAATTAGAAGAATTAAAAAAGGCCCCATCACTGGGGCCTGAAGCGTGGAACTGCGGGGACTCGAACCCGGGACCGATCGGTTATGAGCCGACTGCTCTAACCAGCTGAGCTACAGTTCCATCTTATATAAATATCGAGGAATCGATATTCATCAGTTTAAAAAAGCCTTAGCTCTAAAAGCTAAGGCTGAAAGCCGGGATTCGGACTCGAACCGAAGACCTACTGATTACAAATCAGTTGCTCTACCAACTGAGCTATACCGGCACAACTCCCCCAGTCGGACTCGAACCAACGACACCGCGGTTAACAGCCGCGTGCTCTACCGACTGAGCTATGGAGGAATAGCTGCCCCGCGAAGGGAACAAATTATATATATCGTGCCTTGAAAACTATATACCGCTTATATATTATTCTGTAGATAAAACATCAAACCTACCAGCACATCTACTGTCGTAGATGCCGCATACTCGTGAATGTGGAAGTAAATCTTCACGCTTCACTCGTCTTGCGCACATTGGATAAGCCCTCGACCTATTAGTAACTATCACCTGAATGCTTTGCAGCACTTACAGCTTAGCCCTATCAACCTTGTAGTCTT